>JAFTYO010000021.1 GCA_017464685.1 Alphaproteobacteria bacterium | reverse complement strand
AGTGAGGCAAAACTTACCGATGTTGTGCTTAAGTCAAGTTCATCTGATGATGAAGTTAAGACAAGCGAATCAAAAGATGAGTTTACAATGACTACCACTTCAAAGAACTATACATTTAAGTTCAATGAAAATGAAGTAGTCACCGCCGAAACTGTTTATCAGCAGCTTTCTAATGCTGACACTGTCTTTGCATATGCTTTGGTTAAGAATGTATCGTACAAAGAGTATGATGCAGAGCTTAATAAGGCGCAGTCAAACAACGATGAAATCGTTTATGATATCAACCTTTACTTTGATGTTGAGGTTGAGTGCAAAGAAAACTCTGAAGTGAACAAGACTTATACAGTTCGAGTTCCTTTACAGAGAGTGTATCAGCCGGAGGTTGTAGAAGTAAAGCTTGAGAACACCGGATACGAGGGCGAATTTGATACGGCTACAAAACAGCTTTTTACCGTTAAGCAAAAGGTAAATGGTGATTTTGTAACCTACAGAAACCAGACGGAAGTAGAAAGAAACAGTTTCGAAAGGGATATTAACCTTGAGGCAATCTTTAATGCTCCTGATGTCGTATATGTAGAAAACGAAGCTGCTCTCAGTAATATTACTCTTGCCGGTTCTTCAAAAGATGGAGGTATGCTTCATACTACAGATTCGGAGGGATTTACAACAACGGCTCGCTCACAGAACTATAATTTTAGGTTCAATGAGGGTGAGAATGTTGTTTCTGCTACCGAATTTGAAAAAGAAGCTTACGGCGAAACCGCTTTTGTGCATTCTTCAATTTCTAATGTGAGATACAGCACTTTCAGTGCATCTCGCAATGATGTAAAGTCGAATGCCGATTCAACAGTTTATGATGTCGTGCTCTATTTTAATGTAGAGGTAAAACGCGAGGAGGTTGTTGAAACAAAAGCAGTTGCCGAGACTAAGACCTATTCTGTGGCTGTTCCTTACACCAGAGTGCTCAAGCACGAAGATGTAATGACCGGAAAGTCTTATCGTGATGTCAAAAGAGAGATTATCTCTGCAACATCTGAAAGAGTTTCATTTACAGAGTATGAAATTTGGTCAAACTCCGGAGAGAAGAACGAAAGAGAAATCTCAAAGGTGTTGAACTTTGGTTTCTCTAGTCCTTCAAAGCAGACAGTTTACACTACCGATACTAACTATGCGACAAACTCAAATGGTTCAGTAGCGGGAAGTGAAACCTCGAGCAGAGATGGTAACTGGACGGTCTATACCAAGGCTTACAGTTATTCATCAACTGCCGACAATGGTCATAAGTCATTTGACAATAAGTACTCATATAACAGCCAGAAGGCAGTTTATACAAATGAGTATTATAGTGTTGAATTTGATTATGGTTCTTGGTCTGTCAGCGAGGGCAACAGCAGTGTTGGTGCTAAGTCAGGAGATGTAACAACAGATGGTATAGTTTACGATGTTTATCCTTATGTAAACAATGTGAACTATACTTACGATGTGGTTTCTGACTCATATACGGGAGCCGGTAAAGCAAATACAGATGTTTGCATCGAAAAGCCGGTTGAAAAAGTTATACCTTCCGAGTGGGGAAAAATCATCGGAGCCGGTATCTCGGCTGTTCCTGCAGATGACGAAAGAGGCGATTTCGCAAAGAAATGTCTCTGTATCAGAACTGACAAGGGAGCTTTTGCGGTGGTGTTCTCTATGAGTGCAACCATACCAAGCCTTGAAGCCATTACTTCAGCTTACTTTGTAGAAGGTGAATATGGAGCCGAGTATAATTCCGGTTTCTATACAACTTCGGTAAACAAAGGAAATCTGGAAGTCGGTAAATGGGCTCCGGCCATTGCAAAGGATTTGAAAGACAGGATTGCCTACTATCAGGGAAGTACCTGTAAGGCAAATGTCAGAAACACAACTTTGCAGATGTGGAACTGGAGAGATGGTAACTTATCAACCAAGGTTGATGGTTACATCTTCACCACCACCGAAGATGGTACCCTGACGGTAGAGTATAAAAACGAAGTTGTCTTGAGACTTCGTTAATTAAAAAATCTTTTCTCGTATTATTTTGATTAACGGCGCCCATTATGAGCGCCGTTTTTGTATATGAAAAATCTCCGAACTGAAAAGCCGGAGATTTTTTGGGTTTTGCTTAAATTAGAACTTGTAATTAAGCGAGAAACCGAACAACTGAACAGAGTTAGCAAAATCTACTGAAACATTATCAGAAGCTTTACCTGCTATGTTGTGTGTATTCATATGAGCTTTGTGAGCATAAATGTAGGTATATGCCAAATCAAAGCTTAACTTATCGTTATATTGGTAGTTAAGACCTGTTGAGTACCATAAACGATCAGAGTCCGGAATACGTGGAGTTCTGTGTTTTAAGCGTGCTGCAGCTTGGTCATAAGCCAAACCTAAACGCCATTTCCATTGGTTGTCAATTTGATAACTTGCACCAACGGCAAAGAAGTTTGTATCACGCCATTTTTCTTTAACCTGAAAAACTTGTGATTTTGTATCTTCGCCCATAATGGTAAGATAATCAAAAGAACTCCAGAATACACGTTGATATTCTGCCATAACAGCCCATTTTTCATTTACTTGATGAAAAATACCGATTGATGCCATAGCAGGAGTGGTTAAACGAGCACTGATATCTTGGTTAAGCAAAGCATTGATTACACCGCCTCCCATATTTGTAGGAAAAGCTGTCGGAGTTGCTTCAATTTCACCCTTTAATTTGTGCTTAACTTCACTTCTGTATCCCAAACCGATACGAGTGTTTTCATTAAATTCATACAAAGCACCTAATTGGTAGCCGATATCAAAAGTATCACCCTCTAAACGAGTTTGTTCAACACCATAAGTTGATGCAGAGTTTGTTAATTTTGCTTTTATATATTGTAATTGAACACCTGCACCTATTGATAATTTATCGGTAGCTTTGTAAGCAGCCATCGGAGTAACCGTAACAGAGGTAACTTTAGATGTGATACCATGGTCAGAACCCAACCAATCTCTATCATATTTTGTTACCATACCGTAAGGAACATTAACACTTACACCTAAAAATGTTTTATCATCAACTTGATGAGAATAACTCATATTAGGAGCAACTGCGGCATGAACGATATTGTTAATATCCGAGCCTCTTTCACCGGTGTTTAAATCACGAACATTTTCCGCTCTTGCTTTAGGAGCAATGTATGTTCCACCGATATTAAACTGAGTTCCTTTTTGTCTGGTTAAACCGGCTACATTAAAATAAGCATAAGAATTGTTTTCGGCACCTGCTGTTGCACCTGCAAAAGCATTACCCTGAGCTGCAGCTGACTGTTCACGAAGATGGAAACCGGCAGCATTTGCATTGGCAGCTAATAAAACAGTTCCCAATGCTGTTAAAGTTAAAAGTTTTTTCATTTATTTTTTCACTTCTGTTGTTAATCCAAAGCAACATAATATGCCCGACAGCCTTATTTATTATTTATTGTAATTTTTTGTAACATTTGCGGCATATTTGAAATAAATGTACATAATATGTTACCGGGGCTTTATAGACAATAAAAAAACAAAAAGCAAGCTTTAAAGAATATCCCCGTTAATAATTTTTGAAAAATCACACAAAAACAATATGATATGATATATATTTTTTTGACCTATGGACTAAACTTTTTTTTATCTTTACAAAATTGAGTTTTTTGTATACAACACAGTATATGTTGCAATAGTGGAGAAAAACATTGAATAAATTTGTTAAATTCTGTTTAAGAACATTTTTTACCATATTTAAAAGCAGATGTAAAATTTGCTTTGATTTGGAAAAACTACCCAAAAAAGGTGTTTATGTATCTAATCATGTGTCTTATCTGGACCCATTGCTTTTGTACGCATTTTTGCCCGGAAATCCGGTTTTTGCTTTAAATGGACATTTGCATCGTCGTCATTGGATTAGAAATTTGATGAAATATGCCGATACAATGCTTTTTAATCCGATTGAACCATCGGATATTAAGGAGTTGATTGCAAAGGTTGACAGCGGCAGATTGGTTGTAATATTTGCCGAAGGTCGTATTACCGAAAGCGGCGGATTGATGAAAATTTATGAAGCCCCCGGCCTTGTAGCTGATAAATCTAAAGCACCGCTTATTCCGGTTTGGATTGATGGCCCTCAGTACGGATATTTTTCAAAGACTAAAGGAAAATTGCCTCATCGCCCGCTTCCGAAAATGAGGATTACGGTTGGAGCACCAAGACCGTTTAAGTTAAAAGATGAACTTCGCCGTCAACGAGACCATATCAGCAATGAAGTATACACCATTTTAAGGGATATGCAGTTTGAGATTAATTATAATCCGAACATTTCATTGTTTGCACATTTGATGAAAACTTCTAAAGTTCATTCTAAGAAAGGCTTTTTCTTTAAGCGCCCTCGTGTAATTGAGGATATTAACCGTAAGCCTAATTCTTTTAAAGATTTGATTATTAAATCGTTTGTTATCGGTAAGTTTTTCAAAAAAAGAACATCTCATTTTGAGCATGTCGGTTTGATGCTTCCCAATACGATAGCCGCCGTTTGCGCATTGTTCGGTTTGTCGGCATATGAAAGAATTCCGGTTATGCTTAACTTTTCGGTTGGTGCAAAAAATATGGTTTCCATGTGCAAAACCGCACAAGTTAAGTTGGTGATAACTTCCTTAACATTTATCAGAACGGCAAAATTAGAATCGGTTATTGAGGTGTTGAAAGCCAACGGAGTTGAAATATTTTACTTGGAGTCTTTGGCAAAACACATAAATATTTTTGCAAAAATCGGTGCGTTCCTGCGTTATAAAATTAAACGAGTACCGCATAAAGACGGCGGTAACAAAAAAGCCGTGATTTTGTTTACATCAGGTTCCGAAGGGGCTCCGAAGGCTGTTGTGTTGAGCCACGCAAATATTATCTCAAATACGAAGCAATTGGCTTGTCTTGAAACTCTTAATACAACAGATTTGGTGTTTAACGCATTGCCGATGTTCCACAGTTTCGGTTTGACGGTGGGTACATTCTTCCCCTTATTTGAGGGCGGCAGATTGTTCTTGTATCCGTCACCGCTTCATTATCGTGTGATTGCCGAGCTTGTTTATGAGTTGGGAGCAACCATTATGTTCGGTACCGACACCTTCTTTAGAGGATACGGCAAAATTGCTCACCCGTATGACTTCCACAATATGCGCTTTATGTATGGCGGTGCTGAAGCGGTTAAGCTTGATACACGCAATATGTGGATGGAGCGTATGGGTATCAGAATGATGGAAGCATATGGTTCAACCGAATGTGCTCCGGTGGTCACAGGTAATAACAGTGTGTTTAACCGATTCGGTTCAATCGGTAAGTTGTTGCCGGCTATGAAATATAAAATCGAGCCTGTTCCGGGGATTGAAAAAGGTGGTGAACTTTGGGTTAAAGGTCCCAATGTTATGCTCGGATACTTTATGCCCGAAAACCCCGGTGTTTTAGTTCCGCCGGAAGACGGTTGGTATAAAACCGGTGATGTGGTTGAAATTGATGAAATCGGTTTTGTATATATCAGAGACCGTATCAAACGATTTGCAAAAATCGGTGGTGAAATGGTGTCTTTGACTGCTGTTATGGAAATGGTTGTTAAAGCTTACGAATGGATGGGACCTGATTTTGAATATGGTGTTGTATCCATTCCGCACGAAAGCAAAGGTGAGCAAATTGTTTTGGTTACCAACAACAAGCAAGTGCAACAGTCTGTTTTACATGAGTATGTGAAAAATAACGGTTTATCAGAGTTGTTTTTACCTCGTATCATCATGTATCGTGACAGCATACCGACATTTGCTACCGGTAAAACAGACAACATTACTTTGAAAAAAGAAGTGTTGGAAGAACTTGAAAATCAAGAGCTTAAAAAAGCAAGTTAGCAACAAAAAAGGCCCCGTTTTATGAACTGTCCAATTTTGGGGGTACGATTCAGTATTACGGGGCTTTTTACAACATAAATCTTATTATTGATTATGTATGTTTTTCATTAGTTGATTAAACAATTTTACACCAAAACCGCTTGCTCCCTTAGGATATAAGGGTTTTGGTTTATCAACATTATCCATACCTGCCATATCAATATGCACCCATTTTACATCTTTTTTGATAAATCTTTGCAAAAAACAGCCTGCAGTGATAGAACCGGCATATCTGCCTTCACTGATATTTTTCATATCGGCAATTGATGAGTTTATCATTTGGTTATATTCTTTTGTTAACGGAAGTTGCCAAACTTTTTCATTTGATTGATTGGCGGCTTTGACAATATTGTTTATAAATTCCTGATTATTTCCCATAATTCCGGCCATTTCTTTGCCTAAAGCAACCAAAATGGCACCGGTAAGAGTTGCAATATTGACAAGTTTTTTAACATTATATTCTTGCTGAATGTACCACAAACAATCGGCCAATATCAAACGACCTTCGGCATCGGTGTTCAAAATTTCAACGGTTTGCCCTGACATCGAACGCACAACATCTCCGGGGCGAGTTGCTGTGCCTGAGGGCATATTTTCAACCAAGCCCACAACAGCCACAACATTTATGTTAAGTTTTTGTAAAGCCAAAGCTTTTATGGCACCGACAACGGCAGCCGAACCTGCCATATCTTGTTTCATATCCCACATTCCGTTAGCGGGCTTTAATGAGATACCACCGCTGTCAAAAGTTACACCTTTGCCAACCAAACCTAAATCAAAATCTTGTTTATCGGGATTGCCCTTATATTTTAGTACCACAATACGAGGTTCGTTTGCCGAGCCTTGAGCAACAGACAGAGCTAAATTGAACTCTCTTTCTTGCATGGATTTTTTATCTAACACCTCAATTTCGAGTCCTAAATATTCAAGCCGTTTGATATCATCAGCCATTATGGCGGGTGTTAAATGATTGGATGGCTCATTGGTCAAATCTCGTGCATAGCGAACACCTGTGGCAAGAGCGGCATAATCTTTATATCCGTTTTTGGAAATGACTTTATTTTTAGCCGCAAAAACAACAGTTTCAAGTTTCGGGCACATTTTTTTGGTGGTGAAATATTTATCAAAACTATACGATGACATTTCAAATCCTAACCCGATATTATAGGCAATTTCTGCGGTTTTTATTTTTGCATTTGCAACAGATTGCGCATATATACATATCTTTTGCTTATCTTTAAAAGCAGAATATAATTTTGCTCCCAAAACTTCTAAATCATAAGCCGAAGGCGTTGCAGCGGTTGCAATTAAGACTAAATCGGCATTTTTGGTTTTGGTTGCTAAAATTTCGTTTTTTTCAGCCTTAAAATTTTCTCTTTTGGCAAGCGAAATCAATAAGTCAAGCTCATCACGGTCAAAAAAATCCGCTAGATAATTTTTATTTATTTTTCCAAAAATCAAACCGACTTTCACAATGTCTTTTTTTTCTTTTTTGTTGCTGAAAATTATTTCTACCATAAAAAATCTCCTATAATAAGTTTATTTGCCATAAATAATATGATAAAATTGATAATAAAGTGCTAATTTTTTTTTAAAAATAACTGGACAAAGAGGGGTTTTTGTTTTATCCTCTGGACAAATAAAGAAAAAAGGAATTGAAATGGCGCAAAAAGGTTCTAAATATGCCAGAAAGCATAATGTAGTTGAAATATCAAAAAAACAAGATTTATTTGAAGATGAGGATTTTTATGAAGTTATCTATGATGACCATTCTTTTTTAGAGGTGTTTAATGGTTTACCTTTGCCGGAACAAATTAAGGCATATCAAGTGTTAAAAAAACTGGCTGAAACCTCAACCAACAAGGTCTCAAGAGCTGAAAAAAAGCTGATTTTAACTTCAAGAGATAAACTTGATAACATAAATGAAAGTGCCGGATTAAAAAAGGAAGATTTGTTGCGTAATCCATTAAGTACGGACGAACATCATATTATCAGAATGGATTGTTACGGTGCAATCGACAAGCGTCCGGCTCACCAGTTGAGCACATATTATAAGGATATATTAAAAAATCCTTTGGATAAAAAACTATCCGTCAGAGCATATAATTTAGAACAATCTCCGATGTGGAAAGTTTTTCGCCAATTTGAAAATTTCAGAAAAACAGAGCCGCAAATTAAAAAATATTTGGCTGACAACAAAATAAATCCGGAAATTTTAAAAGTCATGGGTGTGAAAGACTTTTCGGATGTAATTTATCGAGCTTTCCGAAAATCTGATGAAATAAAGGTAAGTTTTGTTGATAAGGATAGTGATAGAAATGCGTTTGTAAAAGAATTGGCAACAAAAAATCATGATGCTATTTTTGATATTTTGCATTCGCAAGGGCACGATAACAGGTATATTCATTCTTTACTCAATGCTATGAAAATGTACGGGGTTACCGACACATCGCATATAATCATAACCGAAACACACTTTACCGAAAAAGTGCTGGCAGATTTGAAAAAAGCCAAAATTGCAACAGATGATTATAATGTCGGTGATAAAATCGAGCAAGATTTGGTTGAATATTTGTTCCGCAACGACATGGGTGTGCTTATTGCTGCACGAGATGAAAACGGTGAACGCTTAAAAGGTGCCAGATTTCCTTCGTTTGAAGTTCATCATAAAATTGCCGTAAGTGAAAGCGGAAAATTGTTGTGCTTGCCTAAAGTAAACTATCGGAGCAATTTTTTGTTAGTTGAAAGCAATATTCATCAGATTGTTTTACACGGATATGACAAATTGGTTGTGCAAGCAGGTAAAGAAGCTTATCGTTGCCGTATGGAATTTATTGATGAACATTTGGCGTTTATGGCCGGATTCACACCGGATAAACAGCTTTCGGTTAATTGGAGCGACTATAAAGAATTTGCAAGACGCGAAAAAGAAGATGAAAAATATCTGGTTACATATGAAGATTGTTTGAATGATTTAAAAGAAAATCGTGTAAATTATCTAAGAAATGCAGTTTCATCAACTGAATATGATGCCGATATAATTGCAAAAAATCTGCGAGATAAATATGCAAGCGGAAAAATCAACAAAGCGGTTAAAGCCCAAAAAGTGAAAAAAGCATATCTTAAAAAACTTAAAGGTCGTGACATATGAACAGATTATTAGAGCTTATTGCAAAAAGTGATGTTTGCTACAAAGAAAATGCACTAAAAAGTGTTGATATAATTCATACACAAAAAGATTTGGTTAAAATGGGGTGTCCGTTTTTGCCGGTTGAGTTTATTGATTTTTTAAAGCATTATAACGGTATAAGTGCTTCAGATTGCGCAATTTTAGGTATTCCGCCACTTGAAGATGATAGGTTAAATATTGTTGAATTTAATAAGCAATATAACGATTCAACCGATGTGGCGATTTTGGGGTATGATGACAGCGCATTTTTAGTTTATGATAACAATGAAAGTTTGTACAAGCTTCTTGACCGAGCCGATTTAGTGTTACTTGATGAATATGCTCCTGATGAACTTGTTTATGCCCTTAACAGTATATTGCACATTTAAGAGATGAATAATATTTATAAAAATTGCACCAAAACCATTGAAAAAGCTGCCAAAACCATATTAGACGGCGGATTGATTGCTTTTCCGACCGAAACAGTATATGGGCTTGGTGCCAATGCATATGATGCAAAGGCTGTTGCTTCGATTTTTGCCGCAAAAGGCCGACCGTCTTTTAATCCGCTGATTTCACATATTGCCGAAATTGATTTTTTAAAAGAATATGCCTTAACCGATGAAAGAGTGTTTGCTTTGGCTAAAAAATTTTGGCCCGGACCACTTACTTTTGTCTTGCCACGAATTGATGACAATCCGGCGCTTGACTTGGCTTGTGCAGGCTTAAAAACCGTTACGGTCAGAATGCCTAACCATCAGGTTGCACTTGATTTAATCAGAAAAAGCGGGGTTCCGATTGTGGCTCCGTCTGCCAATAAATCCCAAACCATAAGCCCGACAACGGCGGAACATGTGTTTGAAAGCTTGGGCAATCGTGTTGATATGATAATTGATGGCGGACAGTGTAAGGTGGGAGTTGAATCTACCATCATAGATTTAACCGGTTCTGATGTTGTAGTGCTCAGGGCAGGGGGGATTGCAAAAGAAAGCTTGGAAGAATTTTTAAATCAAAAAGTGCTTATTTCTGATGGAAACCCTTCATTGCCGGCATCTCCGGGGCAAATGCTCAAACATTATGCTCCCAAGCACGAATTTAGAATAAACGCAACCTGTAAACAAGATGATGAATTTTTAATCGGGTTCGGTGATGCAAAAGATGCCGATATAAATTTGAGCATTAAGGGTGATTTATGCGAAGCGGCCGCTAATTTGTTTGCATATATGCGCATTGCCGACAGTCAAAACACGTACTCAAAAATTGCCATGTCCCCGATACCGCAAATTGGCTTGGGTTTGGCGATTAACGATAGAATAAGGCGAGCTGCTTACAAAAAATAATTGACAAATATAATTTATAAAAACATTTTAGATTGCAAAAATAGTTTTTTTATGATAACATCAACATGTGTTAGGTTAGTTATGTTTGAAGGATTGTTATGAATATAGTCATAGTAACGCTTTTGCTTATGTTTCCGGTAGATGTATTTGCAGCATGTAGTAGTGATTGTGTTGTAGAGCCGACTTGTCATGAGTTAGGCTATAGGCAAAATATAAATTGTCCAAATGGCTATATTTCGTGCCCATTAGATCCATCATATAAATGGTGTAAACAATATAAATGCAGTGATGGAAGGTATAATAGTCAATACACAAATGAAGTAGGGTGGGATTGCGAAGATGTGCCATATCATGGGTTATCTTGCCTAGATTGTTTGTGTAAGGCTCCAAGCGAATTTAGATGGAACAGTGATAATATAGGTAGTGGTATTTTAAGCGGTAAAAAGGCTTGCAATGGAAATTATGAAAAGTGTTATTCTCCGTGCGTTGCCGCAGATTTTAATTTACCAGCCAATGCAGAACTGATAACTTGTACAGCGTGTGGAAAAACCGTAAAAACCGGATTTAAGTGTAAAGAAGGATATACCGGAAGTAGATGTACAACAACTGTTGCTTGTCCGGCAGGTTCAGCGACAGATGCCGAAAAATGTCTGGATGATTCTGAATTTATTTCTACAAACATAAAGGGATATTCCGGTGATAAACCTTGTTATGAATGTCGATCGACTGTTTGTGAGACAGGAACGTCGCAAGCATATATTGATGCGGAATTATGCGGTAATTCCGGTGGTTGGACATCTAGGCCAACTCAATTAAATCCCGATTGTTATGAATGTGTTGCTAAGACTTGTTCTTCAGATTATCAATTGCAATCATCTAATTGTGTTACAACAGGAAATAAAGGTTATAAGCTTGACGATAATGATACATGTTATGAGGGTAATAATCAAAAACATAAATGTATTCCAAATGGATGTAATTCCGGTAATGATACGTCGTATTTAACAGTAGAAACATGTATGAATGCCAAAGGTTATAAATCGCCTTATGGTGTTTCTATCGCACAGGTATCAGATGATTATGATGGTGAAACACCTTGCTATAAATGTACATGTAAATGTGGTGATGAATATAAATGGACGGAAGAAAATGTCGGAAAATATTCAAAAGTTGACGGAACTGTTTGTTGTAATGGTACTAATTATTCTGACTGTTCAGTAGATAAAGACAGTTTTCCGACAATAGAGATTCCTAACAATGCAAAACCTAACCATTCAACGTTTAAGATTTGTAACGAAACAAAAGAGTATGAAGCGGTAACCGGTTGGGAATGTGCTATGAATTATGTAAGAAATTATAATAGGACATCGTGTATCCCATGTTCGATAGGTTCGGTATATCATGCTGATGGTAATTGTACAGAGTATGGTTCAAGTAACTTTTGGGTTAAAACATTTACAGATAATATACCGCCAATAGGAGTTGTTTTTCAAATAAATGATCCTAACAAGGGAACAGCAGGCAGAGTAGTGTCTTTAAGAGACTTGAAACTGACAAATTCTACTCCGATTACAAATATGAGATATTGGTATCAAGGACAAGGAAATAAGCTATACCATCCTTATTCTGGTTCAAGCCCGATGTTATGGGGTGGTTCATCACTTAAAGCGGAGGATTTAAGTGATGAGAAGGTTAATGGAAAGGTTGCGACAGCAAAGTTAATTGCCAAAAGCGGTTGGTCTGATAACCTGACAGTACCGATAGCGGCAATGGCAGCATACTATTTAAAACTTCCGGAATATTATGACGGATCAAAAGGCATATGGGATGATGAAATGTTTCTGGATGGTTTAAAACCAGGTAATAGTGGTATACTTGATTGGTATTTACCGTCAGCTAATGAGTTGAAAGTTATTTTAGCTAAAGGTCAGACATATTTTGATAATAGTACAGAACCTCAAGATTTAACGGGAGAATATTATGGATTGGCGTCTCAAGTTACTAACACTCTGGTTGAGTTAGCTAACAATGAAGTGTTAAAGGATAAATATAAAAATTCTTTATACGATCAAATACCTGCCGAAACTATGGAGGGAGTATATATGTCATCTTCTGTTAATTCAAATAATACATTGCAATATCAAAGTGTTAATGTTAATAGCAAAGATGTTGAATACGTATCAAGAGTCAGTCCTAATACAGGCGGAGCAATTAAGGCGAGAGCTGTATTGAATTTTGATAAATGTCCGTATGGTATGACAATTTATCCTAATAGTTCGTCAACAGGTTCTGATAAATGGGATCACCATATAGGTATGAAATGTCAATAAGAAAAATAAACTGGTGGCTTATTCGATAGTTGTGATGTACAAAAAGCAGAGCTGATAAGCTCTGCTTTAAATTAATTAGTCGGTATTTTTTATTATTGACAACACAAAAAAATACCGAGAAAATCTCGGTATTTCAATATGGTAGGGGTGATGAGACTTGAACTCATACTCGCTGAGCGAACAAGATTTTGAGTCTAGCGCGTCTACCAATTCCGCCACACCCCCATACAATATACATCGCAATACATATAACATTTATTTTTATTCGTCAATAGTTTTTTTTATTTTTTACAGTTTTTATACTTTTTTATGTTTTATTTTAGTAAAAAATAGTGTATACTCCCGCCAGTTTGTTAGAATTCAGGAGCTTATATTGAGTAATTTGGAACAAAAAGCTGCCGTATTGTACAATGAAAAAAAATATCCAGAAGCTTTGGATATATATTTATCATTGTACCAAAAAAGCCCGAAAACCGAAAAGTATTCCATATTTTGTGGAAGTTGCTTTGATGCTATGGGAGAATCGGATCAAGCTATTTCATATTATAAAAAGGCTACCAGACTTAATCCGGTATCAGAAACGTCATTAATTGCTCTTTCTAATATATATTATAACAAAGCTGATTATGAAAATGCCTTCAAATTTGCATATCGTTTATTACGTAAGAATCCAAACAATGCTTCTGCTTTGCTCTGTTTGGGAAATATTGCTTATTGTAAGGCTGATTATGAAAATGCCCTACATTATTATGAATTAGTGTATAAAAACAATAATTCAAGTTATATTGCCGTGATAAATATGGCTAATACATATTATGATTTGGCTCGCTATGTTAAGGCGGTTGATTTTGCAAAGAAAGCTCTAAAAATATATCCGTCAAGTGTTGATGCTTACATTATATTGGGTAACTCATATATAGAACTAGAAAAACATGAAAAAGCTGAAAAAAGCTTGTTAAGAGCGCTGGAATTTAGAGATGATAATCCATGGATATATAATGCCCTTAGCCGTTTATATCAAAAAACCGAAAAATGGGAATCGGCGCTTGAAACCGGTTGGAATGCCGTGATATGTACAAATAACACTCATCAAGACCAACATATAAACTTTGGTTATTTGTTATATGAATGTGTTGATGAAAAAGGTAAAGAGCTTGCTGAACGCTATGCTAAAAAATGGCTCAACAGATATCCTGACGAAAAAATAGTATCATATATGGCAACAGCAATTTTAGATAATGAATCGCTAAAATCTGCAGATACAGATTATGTTAAGCAAATTTTTGATGCTTTTGCCGGAGATTTTGATTCTACCCTCTCCGGACTTGAATATCAAGTGCCGGAACATATTGGCAAATGTGTTAAAGACAATTATAAAAAACCTTTTTATAAATACATAAAATATCTGGATTTGGGGTGTGGCACGGGCTTGTGCGGTAAAACCGTTAAATCAATTATCGGATGGAGTCATGTTACCGGTGTTGATCTATCTGAAAAAATGCTATTGCAAGCAAAACGTAAATACGTTTATGACCGTTTGGTAATGGATGAAATTGTTAATTTTTTGAATACAGAGGATAAAAAATATCATCTTATTACTGCAGGAGATGTTTTTACATATTTTGGAGATTTGCAAAAAGTAATAAATCTTATAGCTAAAGTTTTGACTGATGGTGGGCAAGTTATTTTTACAATTTCAAGCAATTATATAAATTCCGATGATTATCATTTAACACCATCGGGAAGATTTATACATAATAGTGACTACGTATTAAAACTTTTGAAAAAAAACGGCTTGAAAAAAAATTCAATTGAACGCAAACCCCTTAGAAATGAGGGTGATAGAGTTATTTACGGGTTTGTAATTGTAGCTGAAAAATTTATTACAATTGAAAAATGATATGTTATCACAAATTTTAATATCTTGACAGCTGTAAAAAAAAGAACTAAAGTAGAACAAGACCTTGAATTTGGAAAATAAAAATGTTAACAGAAAAACAATATAAACTATTAATGTTTATCAATAAAATCACAAAAGAAACCGGATGTTCTCCGTCTTTTGATGAAATGAAAAATGCAATAGGACTAAAATCGAAATCAGGTATTCATTCACTTATAAATGCGTTAGCTGAGCGTGAATTTATAAAAAAGCTTCCTCATAAGGCGCGGGCACTGGAAGTGATAAAAATGCCAAAATTTAAGCCGAGAGCTGTTATTGAAGAGGAAAAAAAACGAGAAGTTGCTTTGCAAAATTCAGCAGCGCAAATTCCTTTTTACGGTAAAATTGCCGCGGGTGTTCCGATTGAGGCCGTTGCTGATGAAACACAAACCATAAGTGTTCCGTTTGATATGGTTGCAAGAGGCAAATATTATGCTCTTAGCATTGAGGGCGATTCGATGATTGAAGCAGGTATTTTTGATGGAGATATTGCTATAATTAAAAAATCGGACACGGCAGATAATGGACAAATTGTTGTTGCCTTAGTAGATAATAGCGAAGCAACCTTGAAAGTTTTTCAAAAAAATAAAAGTGAGGTTTGTTTAGTCCCGTGCAATAAAAATTATCAGACTAAAATTTTAGAAGCAAAGAGGGTTAAAATACAGGGTATTTTGAGTTCTATCATACGTAACTATCATTAAGACAAATCCAAAAATTTGTTCAGTCAGGGTGATGTTTTTCAAAAATTTCATCATCTTTCTTCGGGTTAGCAATAAAAATGTTGATATAAAATATAAATACTTTTATAATGTGGGACATTAACCAAATAATTTACACATTATGATTCATAAATCTAAAATTGATGCTCTGGAAAAGCTAGACTTAACCAGAGATGAGGCCTTGGAATGGATTGATATGTTGGCTCAGAAAGAGCATGAACCATGGGAAAAGGTTGTTAAACAGCATACGGCAATCATGTACAAAACCGAATGTATTGTTTGTTATAAGACTAAAGATGATGAGTTTTTTTATCATCATTATGTTGATACGGCTCGTCTTAAGGAAATTTACGGTTTTCAAATTTCACCTAACTGGTTGATTACTCTAAGTGATGAATTGAATCCCGATGGCAAGTTGCACCGAAAAATGAAGAAAGAACAAGTTGCTGAACTTGATGTTCATCGTTTTACCAACTCCGGATGGCAGGTGTTAACCAAAGATTGCCTTGAGGAATATAAGAAATATTATAACAGTTTTTTAAACTCTGATGATATGAAAATATTCCAAAAAAATGGTCTTACCATAGGTGCTATTCATAAATATTTTACTTATTGGGTGTATGATGAAGATAGGAATAGATACAAACTACAGGTTTTATCAGGTAGTAAGTCAGACTTGCAGCAAGGATATATCCGTCTTGTTCAGCTTGTATGCAACCATTTCCAAGTTACGGATTAGACTATGAAACTTCACTGATGGAGTTTCATTTAAAAGATATTCTGCTGTTTGTGTCGGATTTTACCGGTGTATTTATAGTTTAGTACTTACTATACAGGTATATGTTAGCATATTTATTGCGAGTTAAAAATATATTTTGGATAATATGGATGAAAAAACAGAAAAATAAGCAAGGTAAACGTGCATCACATGATATGAAAATAAAAAATTATATAAATGTTCAAAATGCCAATGGGTGCTTAAATACAGTTGCCAGAGTTATTTGCCATAATAAAATTAAATACATACCTAAAATTAGTGTAATTGTTCCGGTTTTTAATGCTCAAAATTATCTTAAGGCTTGTTTAGATAGTATTGTCAATCAGACATTAAGAGATATTGAGATTATATGCGTAGATGACGGATCTACCGATAAATCATTAGATATATTAAAAGACTATGCATCAAAAGATAAGAGAATTAGCGTATTATCTCAAAAAAATTTACATGCGGGCATTGCGCGAAATGCCGGAATTGCAATTGCAAAAGGAAAATATGTTAGTTTTTTGGATGCGGATGATTTTTTTGAACTTGATATGTTAGAAAAAGTTTTTGGTAAAGCAGACAAGGATAAAAGTGATATTGTAATTTTTGGTCATTGGGCGTATGATAACAAGACAAAACAAAATATTCATAAAGTTCTTATAAATGAAAAATATACAAAAGTTTCTCCTGTGAATCCTTTATCATATAAAAACTCTATATTTACTTGTTGCAATCCTAATCCATGGAATAAGATTACCAAAAGAGATCTTTTTATTGATAATGGTTTACGCTTTGAGAATTTTTCCAGTTGTAATGATATAACTTGCGTTTGTGCTTTATTAACTGTGGCAGAAAAAATAAGTTTTATGTCAGAATGCTTTGTTCATTATAGGATAAATACCGATACCAGTATATCATCAACAAGAGCAAATAAAGTTGAAAATTTTTTATATGCTGCAGATAAACTCGAAAGAAAATTGATAAGTCTTAAAAAAGAAGAATATTACATAGGCTTTGTAGAGAGGATATCAAAATCATTATATTGGGAAACGAAGCATTTTACACAAGAACAAAAAGAAAATTTGCAGTATCAAGCTAGAAAAATTTTTTCATCAAAATTGTATAATGAGCTGTTCGGAACTAAAATTTCAATTATAATTCCGGTATATAATACGGAAAGTTATCTTTGTCAGTGTTTAGAAAGTGCGATAAATCAAACCTTAAAAGATATTGAAATTATATGTGTGGATGATGGTTCTTTAGATAATTCTTTGAATATATTAAGAGAATATGAGAAGAAAGATAACAGGATTATCGTATTAACACAAAAAAATCAACGTCAAGGAGCTGCCAGAAACAATGCATTAAAAATTGCTCAAGGGAAATATATTCAATTTTTAGATTCTGATGACTATTTGTCTTTAGATGCTTGTGAAAAACTATATAATAAATGTGAGATGTTTCAACTGGATATGCTTTCATTTGGCGGAATTAATTTTAACAATGATACCGGCAAAACAATAAAGTCTGATTATTATAATTTTAAGTGGTTGCCGGATAATTGGCATGAAGAAGTTCTTTATTGTAACTGGAAACATTATATTCCCTATATGGCTGTAAGTGCAGCATTAACAATTTATAGAAGGAATTTTATACTAGTGCATAATCTGGTATTCCCTGAAAAAATATATTTTGAAGATAATTTGTTTTTTGTGAAAGCCATTTTGAATGCTCAGAAGTTTTCTGTCATAAAAGAAGTGTTATACTTTAGAAGGGTTCATAAGGAATCGACAACTCAAAATTGGGATAAAAATTATAGCGATTTTCTTAAGATATCTAATATGGTGTTAGAATATGTCGCAAAAAACGATAAAAGATATCTTAATAAATATATTAGGCATTATTTAACATTGTGTATCCAAGGATATAATTGTTTAAGTTGTGGAAATAAAGTTGATAACGAAAAAGATTTAAGAAAAATTTTATTAAAATATCAATATCCTGACATAGCAGTGAAGTATCATATATCAATAAAAAGCATATTATTAAAAGTGCTAAACTTACCCTTTTATATGTATTATATATGTAAAAATGTGTTAAATTTTTACTATAACATAACATCGAATGAAAAAATTTTACGGACTTTTCGAATTGATGTAAAAAATTATGGAACGCACGCAAATTCTGTACAAATACAATCTGAGAATATTAAAGTTACAAAAACGAAATGGAATACTGATAATACCGGTGTAGGGGTAATGTTACAGGGTAGTAATATAAAAAATGTTGTGCAAATAAAAATCATTAATAACGGTGTTTTAAGGTTTAATTTTCGAGGTCCTGATCAACGATTTAAGGGCAAAAGATTTCCAATCTATATTGATTATAAATCAATTAAAATTGATGGTAAAGAACTGGTTTCTTCTCCTCTTATAACATGGCATGATAAACCGTATGTTTATGAGATGGATGTTGTAGACGGGCAAGAAGTGTTATTGGCTTTTGAGCAGGTGTATCACAATTATAAATATAATGAATTAAAAGATATTGTGATAAAATTAAACGCTAATGATGAATGTCTGTACAGTAATCTAAATATTATAAAATGATTCATTATTTGAGTAATAGACATTAACTATGTGCTTGACAGAATTTTAAAATCGATCATGTTTTGATTCTTTATTAAGAAAAAAAACGATCGTTTAATGTCTATATATAGTATAGAATAAATTTCACCTTAAGTCAATATGTTAATTATTTTGTATCATACGGAATTTAAACGATCGTTTAATGTCCGGTATATTACGATTAAGAGGAAGTCATATTATGGTTAAATTAAAGAGAATTATTACATTTGCGGTTGTAACATTATTAAGTGGATCTAAAATTGCTGAATCGCGGTTGTTTTATGATTATGAATCGGTGGTTGCTAAAACTATAGAACTTGGTGATGGTTCAGGAGGTATTGATCGTCCTACGGTCAGTTAATGGTATACGCACTATTTTGTATAAGGACTAGATATGATATTTAAAGCCTCAAATTCTGAAGTCGGTCGTTCAATGTTGGAAATGTTGGGCGTTTTGGCTATCGTTGGTATTTTGTCGGTAGGAGGGATGTCCGGATATGGTGTTGCTATGAGAAAATATAAAATCAGCAGTACTAAAGATGCAGTGTTGGACACATTAAAAAGATATGGCGAATTAAAAAATGAAGGCTTTGAATATTATAGAATAGAAGGTGCTGATGCTATTGAAGAAATAAAAGAGTATGATTTTATCAATCCTTGTAATGTACAAGTATCGGCGATTCCCGGTGCGTCAGGTTATAAAGTGTGCAAGCTTCCGTTAGGTGAACAATATGTAAAGGTCGTTCCGATATGGGAGTATGTGTATTCGTACATGTATTTTGTTACTTTGGTTCCGGCCAATGTAGAGGCTTGTACGTCCATATTGACTTCAGGATGGGAGGAAGTGTTACCGGCAGAATGGTGGAATTTTGGTAGGCTCTGGATAGGTTCTGAGGCAGGCCGTTTAGACATATACGGTAGCTCAACTACTTTTAATAATCAAACGATATATACGCATTATTCAATAATGCGCAGAACTTTGTCAGAAATAAATGATGATTGTTCGGTAATATGTAATAATGATCTTGAATATTGTACAATTGTATTTGATTTTCTTGGATATAATTAAATATGACCAATAATCAGCTATTAATTTTTTACGTCTCATATTATGAGGGCAAAATACCGATATCAGATAAATTTACGTGTCATAATATTGTATGATTTCGAAAAGAATATGTGTTAAGTACATTAGTTTATATCAATATTTAATTGTCAGATTAACTCGTATAAAAAACAAAAAAATGCTTGACTCTGGTATGCAATGAGGCTAGTATGCGCACACTTGCTTTAGGGGGATTTCTCTCTAAAGCAGGTATTTTGTATTAATTTTAAACTTTTAAGGAAATTTGTGATGCCTACAATTAATCAGTTAATTCGTAACTCACGAACACCAAAAGTGAAGAGAAACAAAGTTCCGGCTTTGAAAGCTTGTCCACAAAAACGCGGTGTTTGTACAAGGGTTTATACAACAACCCCTAAAAAGCCTAACTCGGCTTTGCGTAAAGTGGCTCGTGTACGTCTAACTAACGGCTTTGAAGTAATCAGCTACATCCCTGGTGAAGGTCATAATCTTCAAGAACACTCAGTGGTGCTGATTAGAGGAGGCCGTGTGAAAGACTTGCCTGGTGTTCGCTATCATATCATTCGTGGTACCTTGGATACTCAAGGTGTGTCAAAACGTCGTCAACGTCGTTCTTTATACGGCGCTAAGAGACCTAAATAGGAGAATATCAGATGTCACGTCGTCATAGTGCTGTAAAAAGAGTTGTACTGCCTGATGCAAAATTTGGTGATAAGGTAGTAGCTAAATTTATTAACAATATAATGGAAGACGGTAAAAAAGCAGTTGCAGAAAAAATTGTATATTCTGCTTTTGATGTTATCGCTTCTAAAACAAAACAAGAACCGTTGCCTGTGTTCTTGGAAGCAATTGAAAATGTTAAACCTATGGTTGAAGTTCGCTCTCGTCGTGTGGGTGGTGCGACCTATCAGGTTCCTTGCGAAGTTAGAGCTGACCGTCGTCAGGCTTTGTCTATTCGTTGGATTATTGCGGCCGCTCAAAAGCGTTCTGAAAATACAATGACAGACAGAATCGCCGGCGAATTGTTAGATGCTTATGCAAACAGAGGTGCTGCAGTTAAAAAGCGTGAAGATACTCACAAAATGGCTGAAGCAAACAAAGCATTCTCACATTATAAGTTCTAATTGGAAAGGGTTTATAAAATGGCTCGTACACATAAATTGGAAATGTATCGTAACATCGGTATCATGGCTCACATTGATGCCGGTAAAACGACAACTACAGAACGTATTTTGTACTACACAGGTGTAAACCACAAAATCGGTGAAACACACGATGGTGCAGCAACCATGGACTGGATGGAGCAAGAGCAAGAACGTGGTTTTTCCATTACTTCTGCTGCTACAACCTGTTATTGGAACGGTAACCGCATTAATATCATTGATACCCCCGGACACGTTGATTTCACTGTTGAAGTTGAACGTTCACTTCGTGTGCTTGATGGTGCTATCACTGTTTTTGACTCTGTTGCCGGTGTTGAACCTCAGTCTGAGACAGTTTGGCGTCAGGCTGACAAATATGGTGTACCTCGTATTTGTTTCTGTAACAAAATGGACAGAATTGGTGCAAACTTCTATCGTTGTTTAGATATGATTGTTGATCGCTTGGGTGCTCGCCCTATGGCTCTTCAACTTCCTATCGGAGCTGAAGATGAATTTAGAGGTGTTGTTGACCTTTTGCAAATGAAAGCAATTATCTACACAGGAAACACTGCCGATTCTCCGATTGAAATCACCGATATTCCGGCAGATTTAAAAGACAAAGCCGAAGAATATCATAATCAACTTGTTGAAATGGCTGTTGAGCAAGATGAACAAGCTATGGAAGATTATCTTGAAGGTAAAGAAGTATCTCTTGAAACTTTGAAAAAATGTATCCGTAAAGGTACATTATCTCAAGATTTTGTTCCCGTATTGTGCGGTACAGCATTCAAAAACAAAGGTGTTCAACCGCTTTTAGATGCCGTAATTGATTATTTGCCGTCTCCAATGGATATCCCAGCAATTGAAGGAACAAAACCTGGAACAGACGAAGTGCTTGTTCGTAAACCGAGTGATGCAGAACCGTTATCAGCATTGGCATTTAAAATTATGAACGATCCGTTCGTAGGTTCTTTAACATTTACTCGTATATATTCGGGTGTTATGAGTGCGGGTTCTTACATTTATAACTCTGTTAAAGATAAAAAAGAACGTATTGGCCGTATGTTGTTGATGCATGCAAACAAAAGAGATGATATTAAAGAGGCTTACGCCGGCGATATCATTGCTCTTGCAGGCTTAAAAGACACCACAACCGGTGATACACTTTGCGATTCTTCAAATCCGATTGTCTTGGAAAATATGGTATTCCCCGATCCAGTGATTGAATTGGCTGTTGAACCTAAAACCAAAGTCGATGTTGAAAAAATGGGCTTGGCTTTATCCAGATTGGCAATGGAAGATCCATCATTTAAAGTTTCTTCAGACCCTGAAAGCGGACAAACAATCATTAAAGGTATGGGTGAGTTGCACTTAGACATTATCGTTGACCGTTTGAAACGCGAATTTAAGGTTGAAGCTAATGTCGGTGATCCTCAAGTTGCATATCGTGAAACAATCACAAAAGCATGCGACATTGAATATACCCACAAAAAACAATCAGGTGGTGCGGGTCAATTTGCGAGAGTTAAAATCAAATTTGAACCTACCGAAGACCACACCGGATTCGAATTTATCAACACAGTTGTTGGCGGTAATGTTCCGAAAGAATATATCCCCGGTGTTGAAAAAGGACTTCGTTCCGCTATGGATACGGGTGTGTTGGCAGGATATCCTGTTACCGGTGTTAAATGTAACCTTTACGATGGTGCTTACCACGAAGTTGACTCCAATGTTATGTGCTTTGAAATTGCTGCTCGTGCTGCTTTCAGAGAGGGTATGCGTCAAGCAGATGCAAAAATCTTGGAGCCTATTATGAAGGTTGAAGTTGTTACCCCTGAAGAATATATGGGTGATATCATTGGTGACTTAAACTCTCGTCGTGGTATGGTAAATGGTATGGATCAACGCGGAAACGCTCGTGTTGTTGACGCATTTGTGCCGCTTGCCAATATGTTTGGATATGTAAACACCTTGCGCTCATTGTCTCAAGGTCGTGCTCAGTTCACAATGCAATTTGACCATTATGCTGAAGTACCGAGAGACATTGCAGAAACAATTAAGAGCAAAAATGCTTAATTTTAATTAACCGAAAGGGCGATTCGCTCGCCCTTTCAAAACTTATAATTTATTTTGGAGTAAATTTAAAATGGCAAAAGAGAAATTTGAACGCAGTAAGCCACACTGCAACATAGGAACAATCGGTCACGTTGACCACGGAAAGACGACATTAACAGCTGCTATTACAAAAGTATTGGCAGAAGCAGGCGGAGCGGAATTTGTTGATTATGCAAACATCGACAAAGCACCTGAAGAAAGAGCACGTGGTATAACCATTTCGACATCACACGTAGAATATGAGACAGAGAATCGTCACTATGCACACGTTGACTGCCCGGGCCACGCCGACTATGTTAAGAATATGATTACCGGTGCTGCGCAAATGGACGGAGCAATTTTGGTAGTATCATCAGCGGACGGTCCGATGCCGCAAACCCGTGAGCACATTTTGCTTGCTCGTCAAGTAGGTGTACCTGCATTGGTAGTGTATATGAATAAAGTTGACCAAGTAGATGATCCTGAATTGTTAGAATTGGTTGAGATGGAAATTCGTGATTTATTGTCATCATACGAATTCCCTGGAGACGAGATTCCGATAGTAAAAGGCTCTGCATTGGTAGCATTGGAAAACGGCGATGCGAAGATTGGTCACGATTCCATTATGGAATTGATGAAAGCAGTAGATGCATACATTCCGCAACCTGAGCGTCCGAAAGACCAACCGTTCTTGATGCCGATTGAAGATGTGTTCTCAATTTCGGGCCGTGGAACAGTGGTAACAGGTCGTGTTGAGCGTGGTGTAATCAAAGTTGGTGAAGAAGTAGAGATTGTAGGTATTCGTCCTACAACCAAGACAACATGTACCGGAATAGAGATGTTCCGTAAGTTGTTAGACCAAGGTGAAGCAGGCGATAACATCGGTGTATTGCTTCGTGGTACAAAGAGAGAAGAAGTTGAGCGCGGACAAGTATTGGCAGCTCCGGGTTCGATTACACCTCATACAGATTTCAACTGCGAATGCTATATTTTAACAAAAGAAGAAGGTGGACGTCATACTCCGTTCTTTAGCAACTATCGTCCTCAGTTCTATTTCAGAACAACCGACGTTACCGGTTCTATTGAACTTCCTGAAGGAACAGAGATGGTAATGCCCGGTGATAACATTGCGATGACAGCAAAACTCATCTGCCCGATTGCTATGAACGAAGGCTTGCGTTTTGCTATCCGTGAAGGTGGTAGAACAGTTGGCGCCGGTGTTGTTTCTAAAATCTTGAAATAAGATTTATTAACAATAACCTAAGCAATATCAAAACCCCTCTGAAATGAAATTCAGAGGGGTTTT
>JAFTYO010000020.1 GCA_017464685.1 Alphaproteobacteria bacterium | reverse complement strand
TTTTAACGCACGATATTTGTATCCGAATTTTCTTTGCAGATTATGGTCGTTTTCATTTATAAATGTTCCCATATATGTTTCGTATGGCATTTTTTTATCCTTTCATATAATTAAAGTTGAAATTAAAAGTTAATATAACAACATTCATATATCATAACAAATCAAAAAATACCACATCTAAAATGTCCTATTTTGTCTTGAAATGTATTGTGATGTTCAAGAATGTAGATTGTGTCCGAAAATGTCTCACGATGTACGAAAGTAGATAGAATTTTACTTTAAAATAGCAACAATATATTGACTTTAGAAAAATAGCTTTTATATTCCTGTCAGAGGCATTATGAAGGTCAGAAAATCGTGCCGCTGCAGGGTAATCTATCAAAACATACTTATTATTGATGGTATGTAGATTATTAGCCGATGATGGGATAATTCAGCACGTCCATCCATAATGTCTTTTATTTTCTATACATACTTTTAATAACAGTCTGTCCATTTACCGGATTTTGTGATATATAACCATAATCTGCTGTATATGTTCTTGGTTTTACCACTTGCTGTATGTGTGGATGTTTGCTTTCTGTAACCATATTAGACCCTCATGGAATAATCTCTTTCCCATTGTTGCAAGTTGTTCAGGGGTATAGTTTTGTTCCAACATTTTATCATAAAACTTTTTAACTACATTAGCAGGTATATATGCATTTCCACTTAATAAAGGCATATTTTTATTTTCTCACAACCGGTTTATATTTATAGTTCATTCCTATTGACTTTAAATACTAAGTATATTATATCCATAACATAAAGTGCTTGAGGAACCGGGAAGAATAGCGGTTGCTCTGTTTTCACAGAGAGATTGATGGAGGTGTTCGCCCATCCAAGCACTTTATTTTTTATACATACTTTTAATAACAGTCTGTCCGTTTACCGGATTTTGTGATATATAACCATGATCTGATGAGGGTTTTCTTGGATAAACTACCTGCTGGATGTGAGGATATTTGCTTTCGCTGACCATATTAGGCCCCTCGTGGAATAATCTTTTTGCCATTTCAACCAGTTGTTCCGGTGTATAACCTTCATTCAAGCGTTTATGGTACAACTTTTTAACTACATTAGCAGGTATATATGCATTTTTATTTAATAATGGTAAATTTCCATTTTCACGCAAGCAATTAACATTTCTCATTGTACTGGGGTGAACTTTACCAAAATTTATATCTTGAAAATTATTTCCTTGTCTTAATTGATTTTTTAATTCATTTCTGCCTCTATATCTTGTATATCCGTCAACAGCTTTATCCGCCATTTGTAACCCTTTATATAAGCCATATCCGCTTGTTAAAGCCTCTGCTCCATACTGAGCAATTGCTCCTCCGATTTGTGCCGGAATAGTTGTCCCATCATTATATTGTTTCATATCCAAGTAATCTGTTTCATTTACTCCGATACCTGTCTTTTCTTTTAACCAATCATATACTCCTAATGTACCTCCCGATAATGCCTTATCGACACCATAAACCATATCTGCTACATTCTCTGACATATAATCGCCAAAGCCTTTTTTTGTTTCATGAGTTTTCGGTGCTTCCCCAAAATATTTAGCTTTCCACTCGGGCTCTTTGGCAGTTGTATAATTTCTTACCCTATCTGTCATTGTGGTAACATCTTCGTTTGCATCGCCGTCATAAAATACATCTATTGCTTTTGAAACTTCCGTTTCCGGCAACTTATACGCATCGGGATAGATCCCTTTTAACGCACGATATTTATATCCGAATTTTCTTTCTAAATTATGGTCGTTTTCATTTTTAAATGTTCCCATGTATGTTTCATATGGCATTTTGTTTTCTCCTATAAAAATTAAAGTTAATGTAACAATCTTCATATATCACATTAAATCAAAAATTGCCATATCTAAAATGTCCGATTTTGTCTTAAAATGTCCGAAAGTGTACGATTGTATCCGGAAGTTTTAGGTCATTGATTAAACTAAGCGCCGGTTATACCTTTTATCAAAATATCTTATATGCCTCTTTTCCTTTTCTACCGGGATCTTCCCATCGGCTTAAATCTTCAGACATCTTTGCCGGTATATATTTATACCATTTTTTATCTCTTAACACTTCCATACAATTCGGCAAATACTCATATAAGCCATATGGTTTTTGTACTTCTCCATCACAGTTTTGTACACTGCTATAAAACGACTCCGGCATTGCATGTGTCATACCGATATGCTCTATATAACCATTTTTTATCGTATAATCACATCTAAATACAACACAATATTTCATCCCGTATGATTTAAATTTTGCATAGTATAATTGATATAAATCAGAGTCTTTCAAATCATACTTAACCAAATCACATTTTAGCATAACTGCCTTTTCATCTTGAACTAAAAACTCACATTTTTCATCAAACCCTCGACTTAAATCACTTATATAATTCGGATATAATTTAATTTTTCTTCTAAATTTTGTTTGCCCGTCTAACACACCATTAAATATCGGGTTATCAAACTTGGTGGGTACCAATTTTGGTGTTGCACATGAGATTATAATCCCTGTTATCAATAATAGCAGTATGTATCTTTTCATCTGTTTTACTCCTTGTTGTTCTTTATAATATAACATCTTTAACAAATTATTTATACATACTGCTTTCTTTTTTATCTATCATTTTATCCTAAAAAATAATTATATATCAGATTATTTCTATCCATCTGTACATCTGGCCTGTATGAATGTTTAGCCACTTCTGCATAATTTTTAGCTCTTAATCCTTTGGTTAGTTTGGGCCAATAACCTTCTTTAACAGGTCCGTCACCTAACTTAAATTTATTGCGACCTAAATTATACAGCATATCCATAAACGCAATCTGGCGGTTTAAATTTAAATCATTATAAAAATCTATTCCCTCATTTGCCAACATATTAACCAAATGTGGCAACTCTTGTCGAATATAGTTTTTTACTTGTGGCTCAAGTTCTTTGTCCTTAAAATATGGCAACTCTCTTTTTTGTTGTTTTTTATATTCACTAAATTGTGTTGTTGCATATAGTTTCTTATTATTTTCGTTTGAAGTGCAAAAATCTCGATGAGTTTTCCACAATTCATCTTTTTGACTTGCTGTCCACATCGGATTATTTTCACTTACCGGTTCATCAAATGTAGTAATCGTATAATTATCCAAATCTTTTCTGTTTGATAATAGTTTTCCTATGCCAACCGTTGAATATCCTTTGTTATCACAATACATTCTGTTAAAATGGCCTTCTACATCACCTCGTTTGAGATGATTGTACATTTCATCTATAAAATAATTATCGTAAGAATTACCACCGCCCTGAGCAAAGCTTGAGGGTGCTTTGATTGTAACGGAAGAATAACTTTCTTGTGGTTTCGGTTTCGAAGCCTCCTCAAAATATTTAGCTTTCCACTCGGGCTCTTTGGCGGTTGTATAATTTCTTACCCTATCCGTCATTGTGGTAACATCTTCATTTGCATCGCCGTCATAAAATACATCTATTGCTTTTGAAACTTCTGTTTCGGGCAATTTATACGCATCGGGATAGATTCCTTTTAACGCACGATATTTGTATCCGAATTTTCTTTCTAAATTATGGTCGTTTTCATTTTTAAATGTTCCCATGTATGTTTCATATGGCATTTTGTTTCCTTTCATAAAATTAAAGTTAATGTAATGATATTAATATATCATAATAAATCAAAAAATGCCACAATTAAAATGTCCTGTTTTGTCTTCAAATGTTCAGATTTGTACACAAATGTTCGGAAGATAGTTAAAAATCATTTCTAATTACCCAATATATATTACAATAATTAGCATTTTTACAAATTTCACAAGCCTCTAGAATGTTTTGATTGGTTGGATTAGATGTAGCTCCTTGAGATAAAGCATATTCTGAATTTCCGTAAAAGTACTTATTTGATACCTCAGTGTGTAGAGAAATAAATCCACCACCATCACAGTCTTCACAGTATGGATACCACCAATCATCAGGTACGTTTTTATAAATGCCTGAGCTTAAGAAAGCTGCACAACTGTCAAATGGTTCTTGCAAGAAAATAAGGTCTAAATACGCCGTCATAGAATAATTTTCTGATTGGGTAAAATTAATCGCAACTTCTCCCAAAGGCAAAGGACAATATCCTCCTTTCTCACCCCAAATATTAACATGATTAACATCACAATCAGGCATCAAGCCATATTTAACAAGCAAAGAAGTATCAAATTCAACAGTGGTATCTAAGCGCATAGTATCCAGTTCGGCAAGACGATTTACGGCATGAGAAATGATATCCATAGTTTTGTTCATCTTATGCTTGAACATCGCTTTTTGATAACCGGCAATAGCACCTACCGAGAGAACTCCAATTATCGCCAACACTCCCAACATCTCAACCATTGACCTACCAAATTGATTTACTTTCATTGTTTTAAACTCCTTCAATTTAAATTATAAAAAGCCCGACTTTTATATAAAAGCGGGCGGATGTTAGTAAACCGTATATCATCAAACGGCTCGGTTTATTTGACGTTGAGCCTTATTTAACCGACATCCGCCTATATGACAGAAGCCGGCATATTATTTAAAGTCGTCTATGCTTTACGACCGATGATATTAAGGGTTACTACGCCCTAAATATGAAAAATTCATATTCAAGAGAAAAGATAATGAAAATTGTTATAAATGTAAAGAATATTTTCGTTTTTACATAAAATTTTGCTTGCATTACAATAAATAAAAGTGTATAAGCAAAGCTGTTTAAAGTTGGTGGTTCGGGCGAAAAGGCATGCCTGACCGCTTTTAGTTTAATCCATTTTAATAAAGGAAGGATTTTAAAATGCCAAAATTAAAAACAAAAAGTGCCGCCAAAAAGCGCTTTAGCGTTACAGGAACCGGCAAATTAAAAAGAAACTATGCATTTAAGAGACACTGCCTCTTTTGCAAATCACCGAAAATGAAAAGACAAGCTCGTGGTTCACTCTTATTGAGCGAGTCCGATGTTCAGATTGTTAAAAAGTTTTTACCGTATTTGTAAGGAGGAATAAGATATGTCACGTGTTAAAAGAGGTATGACCGCACATGCTCGCCATAAAAAAATTCTTGATATGGCTAAAGGTTACAGAGGTCGTAATAAAAATGTATTCAGAGTTGCTGTTGAAAAAGTTGAAAAAGGTTTGCAATATGCTTACCGTGACCGTAGAGCAAAGAAAAGAAGTTTCAGAGCTTTGTGGATTCAACGCATTAATGCTGCTACTCGTCTTCATGATATGACTTATTCTCGATTTATCAGCGGGCTTAACAAAGCCGGTATCGAACTTGACCGTAAAGTTCTCGCTGATATCGCTTTGAAAGAGCCCCAAGCTTTTGCTAAACTGGTAGATTCTGCCAAAGCGGCTCTTAACAAATAAGTAAAGCAAAAAATAAAATAAAAAGAGTCCTCTTGGCAATCCAAGATGACTCTTTTTGTGTGTAAAGGTTTTTAAAAATGGAAGATATGGAAAGTTTAAAAGAACAAATATTAAACAATATTAAAGCTGCAAATGATATCAAAGCGCTTGAAGATATTCGTATATCCGTAATGGGTAAAAAAGGCTTGATTACCGAACAGATGAAAAGTTTGGGAACTCTGCCTTTGGAACAAAAAATTGAAACAGGTAAAAAACTCAATGTAATAAAATCTGAAATTGAGCAAGCTCTCTCAACTCAAAAACAGGTTTTGGAAGAAAAAGAATTAAACGAAAAACTAAAAAAAGAAACCATTGATATCACTTTGCCTGTTCGTCCCGAAGTTCAGGGACGCATTCACCCCGTTTCCAAAATTTATGAAGAAGTGGTGGCTATTTTCGGGCAAATGGGTTTTGAAGTTGCCGAAGGTCCGGACATTGAAGACCAGTTTCACAACTTTAATGCCTTAAATATGCCGGCTAACCACCCTGCTCGTCAGATGCAAGATACTTTCTATCTTCCAAACACCAATGACGGAAGTTTTGATATGGATAATTCATATGTCATTCGCACACACACTTCCGGCATTCAGATTAGAACTATGGAAAGCAAAAAACCGCCGATTCGCATTATTGCCCCCGGCAGAACATATCGTTCCGATTATGATGCAACACATACCCCGATGTTTCATCAGGTTGAAGGCTTGGTAATTGATAAAAACATCACTATGGCGCACTTAAAAGGTTGTTTGTATGATTTTGTAAAAGCCTTTTTTGAACTTGATGAAATTCCGGTGCGTTATCGTCCGTCATATTTCCCGTTTACCGAACCGTCTGCCGAAATGGATATCGGTTGTTTAAAAACCAAAACAGAGCTCAAAATCGGTGCCGGAAACGACTGGCTTGAAATTTTGGGTTGCGGAATGGTACACCCCAATGTATTAAAAGCAGGCGGTATTGACCCTGAGCAATATCAAGGATTCGCATTTGGTGTCGGTATTGACCGTTTGGCAATGCTAAAATACGGCATACCTGATTTAAGAACATTTTTTGAGTCTGATGTAAGATGGCTTAAAAATTATGGATTCGCACCGCTTGATTTTTCATCTTTAACAGGTGGATTAAGCAATAACGGAGGACAAACCCGATGAAATTTACATTATCTTGGTTAAAAGAGCATTTAGATACGAATGCTGATTTAAATACAATAGTTGAAACCCTGACCAAAATCGGTTTAGAAGTTGAAGAAGTTATAAATCCGGCTGAAAGCTTAAAAGGTTTTATCACCGCCAAAGCCGAAAATGTTACCATGCACCCTGATTCGGACCATTTGCATTTGTTAAGTGTAAACACAGGAAAAGAACACTTGCAGGTTGTTTGCGGCGCACCGAATGTTAAAGATGGTATGATAGGCATTTTTGCTCCTGTAGGGACTTTGATTCCCTGCTACAACGAAGTGTTAAAAGTCGGTAAAATCAGAGGTGTTGAAAGCTATGGTATGTTGTGCTCGGAAAAAGAGCTTGGTATTGGCGATGACCATAGTGGAATTATTGAACTTGAGGCCAATACTCCAATAGGTGTTGAAGCTGCAACCATTTTAGATATTGACCCTGTAATTGAAGTTGCAATTACTCCAAACCGAGCCGAATGTTTGGGTGTCAGAGGTATAGCAAGAGACTTGGCTGCCGCCGGTCTTGGTTCATTAAAACCGTTAAACATAAGACAAACCCCTGCTACAATTGAAAGTCCGATTTCCATTAAGGTAGAATGTACTGATGGTTGCCCCGTTTATGTCGGTCGTTATATTCAAGGTGTAAGCAACAAGGCTCAAAGTCCGAAATGGCTTAAAGACAGATTAACCGCTATCGGCTTACGCTCCATTTCTCCGCTTGTTGATATCACCAATTATATCAATTATGATTTAGCCCGTCCGTTGCATGTTTTTGATGCCGATAAAATATGCGGTGACATCACTGTTCGTATGGCAACCGAAAATGAAAAATTTGTATCATTGGAAGAAAAAGAGTATACTTTGGATAATCAATGTTTAGGTATTTGTGATAATGAAGGTATCCAATGCTTGGGAGGTATTATGGGAGGACTTAAAAAAGGTTGTTCTCAAGAAACAACAAATGTTCTTTTGGAATGCGCTTTGTTTAAACCGTCTGTCATTGCAAGAACAGGTCGTAAATATGGCATAGAGTCCGATTCGAGATATCGTTATGAGCGTTGGGTTGATCCAAACTCAAACATTTTGGGTTCAGATTATGCAACACAACTCATTGTTGATATTTGCGGCGGTCATGCTTCTGAAAAAATGGTTTGCGGTGATGAAAACATACAAACAAACACAGCCTATATTCGCCCATCAAGATTAAAAGATTTTATCGGCATGGAAGTAAGCCAAGAAAAAATTTTGCAAATTTTAAGTAATTTAGGTTTTGAAACTTCAGTTGAAGGAGATAAAATAAAAGCCACATCACCATCATGGCGTGGTGATATAGAGGGCGAACACGACTTAATTGAAGAAGTTGTTCGTATGATTGGTTTAGATGAAATAAAACCCGTCATCCTTCCGACCGATAATCTTCCGAAACAGGTTTTAAGCCAAGCACAAACAAATATTGTAACCGTAAAGCACGAACTGGCCTTACGAGGTATGTATGAAACCGTAACTTGGAGCTTTACATCATCAAAACTTGCCAAAGATTTTATGAAAGCAAATCAGCAAGATGTTCTTTTGTTGCAAAATCCGATTGCCTCAGATTTAGACCAGATGCGCCCTTCAATTTTACCAAACTTATTGATGGGAGCAAAAAATAACATTGCCAAAGGTTACTCAGATGTTTCATTGTTTGAAGTAGGTCCTGAATTTTATGGCAGAAACCCCAAAGAACAACAAACGGTTGTTTGTGGTATCAGAGTTGGTCAAACATCTAAAAAAGACTGGTCAAACACTTCCCGAAACTTTGATGTGTTTGATGTAAAAGCAGATGCCATCGCTGCCATAGCCGCAGCCAAAGGCCCATATGAAAACCTGCAAATCTGCCGTGATGCGCCGACATATTATCACCCCGGAAGAAGCGGCTCTTTAAGACTTGGCAAAAACATATTGGCATACTTTGGTGAATTACACCCCAATATTTCCAAACAGTTTGGTATCAAAAGCAGAGTTATGGCTTTTGAAGTTTATCTTGATAACATTCCGTTACCCAGAAAATCTTCAGATAAAGCCAAGAAAAAACTTGAGCTTTTCAGCTTCCAACCTTTAGATAAAGATTTAGCCTTTGTGGTTGATAAATCTGTTGATGCATCAAGCATTTTGGCCGCTGCCAAAAATGCCGACAGAAACTATATCACCGATGCGGCAATTTTTGATATTTATGAAGGTGAAAATTTGCCCGAAAACAAAAAATCTGTTGCTTTGAGAGTTACATTCCAACCCAAAGAGCAAACATTTACCGATAAAGATATTGAAAATTTAATGAATAAAGTAATTGTTGAAGTCGGCAAAAAAACCGGCGGCGAATTAAGAAATTAAGGAATAAGAAAATGGCACTTAAGACAGATAGAAAAACCGATTATCCCAAATGGTATCAATGCGTTGTTTCCGAGGCCGATATGGCAGAAAATTCGGTTTCTCCGGGATGTATGGTTATCAAACCTTGGGGATACGGAATTTGGGAGCGCATTCGTGACATTATGGATGTAAAATTTAAGGAAACCGACCACGAAAATGCATATTTTCCGATGTTTATCCCTATTTCGTTTTTCAGAAAAGAAGCCGAACATGTTGACGGATTTGCAAAAGAGATGGCCGTTGTTACCCATTCTCGTTTGAGTATGCAAGACGGACAGCTTATGCCCAATTCAGAGCTTGAAGAACCCTTAATTGTGCGTCCGACAAGTGAGACCATTATTGCCGATTCGTTTGCAAAGTGGATTCATTCGTATCGTGATTTGCCGGTACTGGTCAATCAGTGGGCAAATGTGGTGCGTTGGGAAATGCGTCCTCGCTTGTTTTTAAGAACCAGAGAGTTTTTGTGGCAAGAAGGACATACCGCTCACTCAAATGAAGATGAGGCGGTTGAAGAAACCAAGCAAATGCTTGAAGTTTATCGTCAAACCGCTGAAGATTGTTTGGCTATGCCGGTAATTGTCGGTAAAAAGCCCGAATATGATAAATTTCCCGGAGCCGTTGACACATATTGTATTGAAGCCATGATGCAAGACGGAAAAGCTTTGCAAGCCGGCACATCTCATTATTTGGGGCAAAATTTTGCAAAATCGGCCAACATTTCGTTTATCAACAAAGATAACAAAACCGAATTTGCATATACCACATCTTGGGGTGTTTCAACTCGTTTAATCGGCGGTGTAATTATGACTCATGCCGATGACGAAGGTATGGTTGTTCCGCCGATGATTGCTCCTTATCAGGTGGTAGTTGTTCCGGTGATTAAAAAACAACAAGACGAAGAAGAAGTGATGTCTTATATCAATAATTTGGTAAAAGAGCTCAAAAACAAAACTCCGTTTGGCGAAAAAATCAGAATTAAAATTGATAAGCGCAACAAACAAAGTGTTGATAAATTTTGGGAATGGACCAGAAAAGGCGCTCCGGTGATAGTTGAAATCGGTTTAAGAGATGTTCAAAATCAGGGCTTAATGGTTAAAGAGCGCATAAAACTGGGCACTTCGGAGGGCAAAGAAATTGTTTCTTGTGCAGATTTTGTTGACAACATTTCTCAGCGTTTGGAGAACATTCAAAAACAAATATTTGAAAAAGCAAAAAAACGCATGGAAGAAAACATCAGAACAGATATCAAAACCCCCGAAGAATTTAAGGCTTATTTTTCAAATGCCAATGAGTGGATTGAGGACGGTAAACAAGGTAAAGTTGCGTTTGTAAAAGGTAAATGGTGTGGCGATTCTCAAACCGAAGAACTGCTTAAAGAATTAAAAATCACCATAAGATGCTTACCTTTGGAACAAAGCGGCACAACCGGAAAATGTTTGCTTACCGGAAAAGATGCTACCTTAGATGTAATTTATGCTCGTTCATACTAAACAACAGCCGCCGAAAACAAATCGGCGGTTTTTTATAACCGATATTAATTTTTGCTTGCAAATGAGGTTAAAAGCTTTATTATAAATTTATCACCAAAGGGTGATGGTGTCTAACAAACATCTCAAAACAATAGCTCCTTTTTTTGGGGAGTGGAGGATATAAGGCTTTGTACTCGAATAACTCTGACTGCGTTTTGACAGTTTGTTAGCTCCCCGCTTTGATTTTTTCTCAAGGCGGTTTTTTATTAACTTAAAAAAACAGGAGCTAAAAATATGAAATATAATCGTCAAGTTCAAATGGTAATGAAACAACAACTTGGTTTTTCATTAAACAAATATATCTTAAAAAACAATATTGATATCAAAAATCTTGCCGTATCTTCAGGAGTGTCGTGCGGTTCAATTTTGAAAATGTGCCAAGGTAAAAAATATCATTGGTCAAATTTTTTTAAGATAATAAAATTCTTAAACTTAAAAATCAGCAGCGGTCTTAAAAAATGATAACATAAAGGGAAAGCATTATCGCCTTCCCTTCCTTTATGTATTTAAAAAAACAAAGTCACCCCTGATTTTTGTGGTACACAAAAAATAGGCATGACATTGTTTGATTTTATTTCTTACCTCATTTTTGATTTAAATTCTTTATTAGACTCTTTTTACTTGCAAAAAAAAAAAACGGTTTAAGATGTGATGTGAAAGGCTAATTTTTAGCTTTTTAAGTACATTTAAACTTAATTTTTGTAAAGGATAAATTGATGAGAAAATATTTTCTTTTAAGTACAGTAGCTTTGGCAACTATGGTGGCATCTGAAGCCAGAGCATATGATTATTTAAAACTTAGAGTAGATGCGACAATTAAGGATGCAACAACAACCGTACCTGTATCCTCTTTAGATTTTGGAACTATAGTAATTGATGGATCCAAAGTAACCGGTGATATTACTATTACAGTTAGTTCTGATTATAATTCTGGGACCGTCACACATACCGGTAGTGGAGTTCTTGCAGTATTGGGTGCAAAGTGCGCTAAGTTTGATAACACAAGTTGGTACCCTACTCCATTAAATGAGATATATCATCTTCCTGACACAATAGAGCTTAGTGGATCAGAAGGAAATTCAGAGAAACTTACAATTACCGATTTGAATATAGGCGGTAATCATGCAAATCCTTACTGCATAGGTGGAACCTTAAACATACCCGCATATACAGCTCCTGATTTTTTTACCGGTTCATTTACCTTTCAGAGGATTTACTAATAACAGATGCCCAAGCTGACGATATCAATAGCGGTTTACAATGCTGAAAAGTATCTTGATGTATGCTTAAACAGTGTTATAAACCAAACAGAAAAAGATTTGGAAATTTTGTGTGTTGAAGATTGTTCAACAGACAACAGCTTGGACATTTTAGAACGATATGCTCTGTTTGATAGTCGCATCAAGATTATCAAACAGAGCAAAAACTCCGGTCTTTCTGCCACTCGCAATGTTGCAATACAAAACGCATCTTCACCATATATTATGTTTGTTGACGCTGATGATTTTATTTCACCTTTTATGGCAGAGGTTTTGTTAAAAAACATTACAACGCATCAATCAGATTTTGTGTATGGCAACTGTCAGATTTTTGATAACAAAACCATGAACACCAGAGATTGGCGTCTAATTTCAGATATAGATTTTCAAAAAGCGGTAGGACATCAGTTTTTTAATGCTCAATCGGCTCCGGCTTTTTTGCCTTTTTATATGCATGTCATGACTTGTAGCAAACTTTTTAAGACAGATTTTATTAAAGATATTTCGTTTTTGCCGATTCCCATAAGCGAAGATGAGCCTTTTTTCTTTGAATGTTTCTTAAAAGCAAACCGCATAAGTTATGAGCTCAACTCTTTATATTATTATCGTTTCAATCGCCAAGGTTCTCTTATTGGTTCAAATGATAAGCTTTTGTTTTCATTTGAGGCCCAACATCAAAACCAAAAAGTTTTCGAAAGATTTGGTGTCTTTGAAAAATATAAAGAACATTTTTTACTTCATAAATTCAGTCGCCTCATTTACAGAACATCTCAAACCACAGGCTCAATAAAACAAAAAATGTTTGAAATGTTAAAAAATGAAATTAAAACTACGGATTTAACTTCTTATAACTTAAATATTTTACGCAAAAACACTGTCTTTTTTCAGATGCAAAATATCTTAAATTTAAATTTTGCCGATTTTGACATCTTATATCAAGGAGACAATTAAAATGAATAAACCCAAAATATCCGTAATTATTCCGGTTTACAACACAGCAAAATTTTTGCCTCAGTGTCTCGATTCTTTGTTGTTGCAAACTTATCAAAATTTGGAAATTATAACCGTTAATGATGCTTCTAAGGACAACTCGCTCGACATACTACAAAAATATGCAAAAAAAGACCATCGCATCAAAATCATTACCCAACCTTACAATCAGGGACAAGCGTCTGCTCGTAATTTCGGCCTTAAAAATGCAACCGGTGAATATGTATCTTTTGTTGATTCTGACGATTGGGTGTCGCTATGTTTATATGAAAAATTTATAACAGACATAAAAAAAATCAGAAAACCGATTGATATATATATGTTTAACGGCTTTTGCTTTTTTGAAAACACCAAATTTCAACAAGGTATTTTTCCGCTTTTTGATATTCGTTCTTGGCATGGCTACTTAAAGAAAAAAATTTTCTCCTTTAGAGATAATAAAAATCCGTTTATCGGCACTATCAGTGTTTGTAACAAAATTTTCAAAAAAGAATTTTTACAAAAAAACAATTTTTGTTTTTTACAAGGCAGAATCTTTGAAGATGTTTTGTTCTCTATGCAAACATTTTTAAGCACGGATAATATCTATGTTAAAAACGACTATCTTTACAATTATCGTCAGCATAATAATTCTACCGTTCATACTATGGGACAAAACGCTTTTGATTTGTTTTTTATTCATGACGAAGTAGAAAAGCTATTCAAACAACAAGATTTTTATGAAAAATCTAAATATGCCCTTTTTCAATTTAGATTTATTGATTATTATAATTATTTATTTAAACTAACTCCAAATTTACAAGAAAAATTCTTAAATCAAGCAAAAGAAATGCTTATCAAAAAAGCATCCATATTAGATGAACAAATTTATCGTAACTTATCAGATATTGAAAAATTTGATGAGCTAACTACCCGAAATATGACATATCTTAATTTAAAATATAATAAGTATTAACATTTAGAAATTAAAACCTTGGCCGCCGCTCTTGCTTCATCGGTGATAATATCCCCTGACAACATACGGGCAATTTCTTCTTGTTTTTGTTCTTTTGACAATACGCTCACTGAAGTTGTGGTTGTGTCTTCAAAGCTATTTTTGCAAACTTTGAAATGGTTTTTGCTAAAGGCGGCAACTTGCGGTGAATGTGTAACTACCAAAACTTGCACATTGTTTGAGAGTTTTTTCAGCCTTTCTCCGACGGCCTGTGCGGTTGCTCCGCCGATACCGGCATCAACTTCGTCAAAGATAAGTGTTTCCACAAAGCTCTTTTGTGCCAAATTAACTTTTAAAGACAACATAAACCTTGCAAGCTCACCACCGGAAGCAATTTTGTTTAACGGGCCTTGTTCGGAGCCCACATTGGTAGCTACCGTAAAAAACACGCTATCCATACCATCTTTTGACCACATATTTTCGGCCACAGGCTCAACATTGGTTACAAATGTTGCTTTTTCCATTTTCAAAGGCGGTAGTTCTTTTGCAACTGCCGTATCCAAATTTTTGGCCGCATCAAGTCGCAAATTGCGAACAACGGTTGCTTTTGTTACATATTCTTCTTTGGCTCTTATCATCAACTCATTGAGCTCGGATATTTTGTTTTCGCTGTTGTTGATGCTTAACAGTTTGTTGTGCAGGTTTTGTAAAACCGTCGGTAAATCATCAACATCACATTGATGCTTTCGGGCTAAAGCCCTTAAAGCAAAAATCCGTTCTTCAATGCTTTCGGCCTCGTTTGAATTGTGGCTAATTTGATAACTTGCCTGTTCTATCCGATTTACCGCCTCATCAAAATCTATCAAAGCGGTGTCTAAAAGTTCGGATATGTCTTCAAATTTGTTTTCGGTCAGTTGATTTACTTTGCTTATGGCACTTTGAGCCTTTTGCATCAACGAAGCAATGTCTTTGGTTTGCAAGCAAGAATAAGCCACATTAAAACTTTCAACAATTTTTTCGGCATTCATTGCCTCGATTCTTTTTTTGCTTAATTCTTCAAATTCACCGACTTTAACATCGGTTTTTTCAAGCTCATCAACCCAATGTTTTATATTTTCTTCATCAACCGAATTTCTCAAAAAATCAGTCTTTGCATTTTCAAGTTGCCGTAAATAAGTTTTATATTGAGAATATGCTTGCACCATATCAACAACTTTGTCTTGATATCCGCCGAAATTATCTAAAACCGACAAATGCGTAGCCGGATTTAGCAACCCTTGGTTATCAAACTGACCATGAATTTCAACCAGATATGAACCCAGCTCTTTTAACAAACGCTGCGTAATAGGTTGGTCGTTTAAAAATATTTTGGATTTTCCGTCAATGGTTATTGAGCGTTTAATAATAATTTCTTGCTCAATTTCCAAATCATTCTCGGCACAGAGCTTAAAAAACGGATTGTCTTGGTCTTTTAGTTCAAAAACCGCACTTACAATTAATTTATCTTCACCTTTTCTGATTAAACTTGTTTCTACTCTGTTTCCCAAAACAAGCCCCAAGCAGTCAAGCAAAATAGATTTTCCGGCACCGGTCTCACCGCTGAATACACTCAAGCCTTTAGAAAAATCTAAGTCTAACTTATCAATTAAAACAACATTTCTTACGGATAAGGCTTTGAGCATTTTTTAATAAACCTCTTGTACGATTGTTTTGGCTTTTTCAAACCATTTGCTTTTCGGATAGTTGTATTCTAAAATCTTATATGCTTTTAAGGCCTGATTTTGCATACCCATTATGGTATAAATTTCAACTTGGCGATATAATGCTTCTTCAATTTGCGGGGTCATCTGGTAATTTTTCACCACCACACTAAACCGATTTAAAGCTGATAAATAGTTTTGGTTTTTAAGATAATAACGACCGATATTCATTTCTTGTCCGGCCATATGGTCCAAAATTAAATTGAGTTTTCCTTTGGCATCTTGAGCATATTCGGTATCGGGAAACAGGACAAGCAATTGCGTAAAAGCATCTTGTGCTTTTTTGGTGACACTTTGGTCTTTTTCGGCCGGAGTTATCTGGTCATAATAACACAAGCCTCTCATATAATAAGCATATGCAACATCTTTGTTTGACGGATGAAACTTAATAAATCTTTCTAAAGCCATAATGGCATCGTCATATTTTTCTCCCTTATAATAGGCATACGCACTCATCAGTTTAGATTTTACCGCCCATTTTGAATACGGGTGCTCCAATTCTATTTTTTCAAAATTTTGCGCTGCCATATCATAAGAGGTTTTTTGTAAATATTTATACCCCAAATGATACAATTCTTCGGCTGTTTCGGTTGAGTTTGCAACTTGAGCGTCTTCGGAAGTTGCGCAAGAACTTAACATCATTACCATAAAACAAAGTGCTAAAATTTTTTTCATTTTTTTCTTCCTTACAAAATTTCAAAATTTGAACTGTCGGCAAAAAGTTTTTTTAATATTTCATTGTTATGAAAGTGTCCGCTGCGATATGCTTTTATATCTGCCTGTATCCGATAGCCCGAAGTGTACATATCTCCAATCAGGTCAAGGACTTTATGATTGACACATTCGTTTTCAACCTTAAACCCTTCCGGATTTAATATAGTTTCACCATCTAACACAACCGCATTTTCCAAACTGCCACCTTTAATCAGCCCGATTGATTTTAAATAATCAATTTGATATTTTTCGCAAAATGTTCGGCAAGGGGCAATTTTTTCTTCGAAAATTTCAAAGTTTATTATGTCGTTAAAATTTTGATGACCGACAATTTTTGAAGCAAACTCAATATCAAAACAAACTCGTAAATACCCGGTTGTATTGGGCGATAATTCAACATAATTACCTTTATCGTCTTCAAATTTAACCGGTTTAAAAAGTTTTAATATTTTGCGTTTTTCAGATTGTTCAACAACTTTTATGTCTTTTAGTTGATGTAAAAACATTTCGGCACTGCCATCTAAAATCGGCAATTCGGGATTGGAACATTCAATTATAACATTGTCAATTTCCAAAATATAAAGTGTAGCCATTAAGTGTTCTATGGTGCTTAACAAAACCCCGTCTTTTCCCAAGCAAGTGCAGTTTCTGGTGTCAACCACATTGTTATAAGTTGCTTTTATGATAGGCGAATTTTCAATATCGGAACGAAAAAACACAATTCCGGTATTAACAGGTGCCGGTTTCAAGGTTAAAACCGAAGCAAGCCCCGAATGTAAACCGATTCCGCTGATGGTTACAGATTTTTCCAAAGTTGTTTGTTTCATTTTTATTTCCCAAAAAAAATTATGGTGGTCTGTAAGCCGAGTTCTGTATCCGCAATTGCTTTATAAAATAAAGTTTACGGCGATAGCCATTCATCTTGGCAAGGTATTACTAACTTGCTCTTGCGACCTACCTCTGGATCAAAGTGGAAACGCTCCGTCAGGTTAAACCTGAAAAATCCTAATTTGGTCTTACATCGGATAGGGCTTGCCTATGCCCACAACATTGCTGCTTTGGCGGTGAGCTCTTACCTCCCCTTTTCAACCTTACCAAACATAAAGTTTGGCGGTAATTTTCTGCGGCGCTTTCCCTTGCATCTCTGCAGCCGGACGTTATCCGGTATCCTGTTTCCATGAAGCTCGGACTTTCCTCACCCAGAGATTTTACTTTCTTCGGCGCGGCTATCCGACCACCCGAAAATGAAGATATACACTTTTTGTTATAAAAGCAACGATTTTAAAAACTTTTTTACATAATCTTAAGCATATTTTAATCAATTTCTTTTCTTATAGTAAGTACTGATATCAGTAATAAGGAGAAATTTGATGAAAAAATATTTGTTAAGCACTATTTGCATTGCTCTGGTTGGGCTTGCTTGTAATCCTGCTTATGCCGAATGTGACGGAATTTATGCTGCTTTCAGAGCTGGTGTGGTAAAACACGATGTTTCTGACAGTTCAGGTGATATCAACGGTGAGACTCTTGATGACAATCGTTTAATGATTTCAGGCGCATTGGGATACCGTTATGACCATTTCAGAGGTGAACTGGAGTATGTTTGGCGCAAGCACACAAATGATGAAACCGAATTTGATGTGGCTAAATTTAAATCTTATTCGTTTATGCTCAATGCTTATTATGATTTTATGCCTGACCATTGGTGGTCACCATATCTTAATGCCGGTGTGGGCTTAACACAACTTAAATATTCGAATATTGATATAACAAGCGGACAAGGCAGAACATCTGCCGGAAACTATAAACCAATGAATTTCACTTGGTCGGTTGGTGCAGGTTTGTCGCTAAAAGTAACAAATCGCTTAAATGTTGATGCCGGATATCGTTATTATGATATGGGAGGCATTCGTCATGCCGATGTTACCGCCCAAGAGATTTATGGCGGTATTCGTTATGTTTTCTAACTTTTATGAACAAACGTTAAAAAAGGGAGCTTTAAATCTCCCTTTTTTAATACATACAAATTTAGCGGTAACATTTTAAGAGGCTGTGATAGTTTTAATTATCCTCTTCTTCCTCTTTTTTGCGCTGAAAAGCTCGTGCAAACCTACACATTGCTCTCATAAATTCAAAATCCTCCGGTGTGTCAAGAGGTCCATCATACTCTCTTGGACGTAAAATACAGGTCTTCATAAAAATTAGTTTAGTTAATAATTTAAATGTACTTAACTGCAACACATTTGTCAAATATGTCATAGGAATAATATATGGCGATAAATATTGCGATAAAAACAAAAGCTGTCTAAGAAATCTTACACTAGAAAATATCAGTGCATTGTGCAATAGTTGTATTGATGATTGCACCCTTTACATTATATGGTAACAAGTAACAAATTACAATTCTTTCCTTGAACTTAAGGCCATTTGGATTGTGCCATCGTCCATATAGTCAAGTTCGGCGCCGACCGGAATCCCTTGAGCTAAAGTGGTAACTTTGATATCTGTATTTTTAAGCCTGTTTAACAGATAATGTGTTGTAATTTGACCGTCAACTGTTGCCGGTAAAGCCAAGATAATTTCTTCAAACACACCTGTTTCAAGACGAGAAAACAAGCTTTCAACATTTAAGTCTTCGGGTGTTACTCCTTCTAATGCCGATAAAACACCGCCCAAGATATGATACAAGCCTTTATAAAAGCCCACTCTTTCCATTGCCCACAAATCCGCTACATCTTGCACCACACATAAAACTTTATAATCTCTTTCGTGTGATGAGCAAATTGAACAAATTTCGTCAGTGTCGAAATTACCGCACACTTTACAAGTTTTAATATTGTCGGCAACATTTTGTAAAGCGCTTATCAACGGCAAAAGCTGTTCATTTTTCTTTTTTAGCAACTGCAAAACAATGCGTCTGGCAGACCGAGTGCCGAGCGCCGGCAACTTAGCCACTGTTTTTATCAGTTTTTCGATTTCTTTTCCTACCACTTTTTAATCTCTAAAACGGAATTTTCAAACCACCGAAATTTGCACCGCCGGTTGCTTCTTTCATGCCTTCTTCTTGCATCAATTCAACCTGATTGTGAGCATCATTATAAGCAGCTACAATCAAATCTTCCAAAACATCAACTTCGTCTGCTACCATCAAAGATTTATCAATGCAGATTTTTTTCATCTCTGATTTTCCGTTTAATACCACTTTTACAAGACCTCCTGCGCTTGTACCTTCTCTTTCTTCCTGACCCAAACGAGCCTGCGTTTCTTGCATTTTCTTTTGCATCATCTGTGCTTGTTTCATTAAACCTTGAATATTTAGCATTTTATTTATTCCTCTTCATAAATGTTAATATTTAAATTTTCATCTTCATCATTTTGTGCATCATCGGAAACTTTTCTGACCAATGTATCTATTTTTGCCCCGTAAAATTCACTCAAAATTGCTTTAACCAAAGGATATTCCGATACACTTTTCTTATCGTTTTCAAGTGCATTTTTTTCTTTGTCAGCCAAAGTTTCTCCCAACGGACCTCGACGAATTTGAATTTGCCATTTTATACCGCTTGCAACTTCAAGCTCTTTATTAAAATTTTGCATAAAATCCGGTGCTACCTTATCGGAAATCGCCATTTTAATATGACCGGAGCCAAACTCTTCAACCGAAATGTCGTTTTTAACACCATAAAGCAAAAGCATTTTTTTGTTATCTTCCAAGTAAGTAACAAAATCATTGAAACTAAAGTTTATATCAATATTTTCAGGCTTGTTTTCTTTTGCCTTGAATTCTACGGATTCAGCCTTTTCAAGCGGCTTTTCAATCGGTCTTTCGTTTTGCTTTACCACTCGCACATGGCTTACATCAGAGTTTTTTTTTACCTCATTTAAAACTTCCATCGGAGTCGGTAAGTTTGCCGAATATGCCACTCTGATTAAGACCATTTCCAAGGCTTTAAGCGGCATAGGAGCACTGTTAAGCTCTGAAATTCCCTTAATCAGCATCTGCCACATACGAGATAAAACCGCAATTGATACATCAGATGAAAGTTTTTCGCAAAGCACTTTTTCATTTTCGCTGAGCATTTGTGTGCTTAATGTTGAGGGAACAATTTTAACTCTGGCGATTGTATGCGTGATATCAATCAAATCTTGCAAGACAGACAACGGATTGGCTCCGTTTTTATATTGTTCCGACAAATTATGCAAAACCGATGCAACATCACCTGAGATAAGTTTTTCAAACAAATCCAAAGTTTGGTTTCTGTCAGCTAAACCTATCATCTCAATTACCGTATCGGTCTTAATTTTACCATCGCCTAACACTATGGCTTGGTCTAACATCGACAATCCGTCACGAGCGGAGCCGTCAGCGGCACGAGCCACAATTTCTAAGGCCTCATCTTGAGCCTCAATATTTTCGGCCATTACAATTTTTTTGAACAACTTAACAAGTGTTTCAATGTTTAAGCGCTGCAAATCGAACCGTTGACAACGAGATAAAATAGTTATCGGAACTTTTCGAATTTCGGTTGTGGCAAATATGAACTTTACATGTGCGGGCGGTTCTTCCAAAGTTTTCAAAAGTGCATTAAATGCACCTTTTGAAAGCATATGTACCTCGTCTATGATATAAATTTTGTATCGAGCATTAGTCGGTTTATAGCCCACTCCGTCAAGAAGTTCTCGCATATCGTCAACACCGGTGCGTGATGCGGCATCAAGTTCTAACACATCAATATGTCTGCCGGCGGCAATAGCCTTACAGTTTTCACAAGCACCGCACGGGCGAATCGTCGAGCCACCTTTGCCATCAAGCCCCATACAATTTAGGGCACGAGCAATGAGTCGAGCGGTTGTGGTTTTACCCACACCCCTGATACCGGTTAAAATGTATGCATGGTGTAAACGATTGTTTTTTATGGCATTGGTAAGTGTTTGCACCAAAGCATCTTGCCCGAGCAAATCTTCAAAAGTTTGCGGACGATACTTTCGAGCCAGTACCACATATTGATTTGTATTATCTTCCAAAGCCATTATCATCTCTTACAAAAAGGCGAAGGGACAAAAACCTCGTATCAACCGTTACGGCTGCTTCCTTCCGAACCTGACCGGATTGGCGGTGAGCCGACCTTTTGCCCTTCATATTTAAAACTTTTAAGTATATTGGCGCAAACAACTCAATTTTTAAAGCAAAAAATTAAGCTATCAACATTTATAATTTACCTAAAAAGCAAAGCCGTTTTGTGTTTTTTGATTACCCAATATATATTCTTTTACAACTGCTTCGTCTTTACCGAAAACCATCGGAAACGATACGGTATGCGATATATATTCATCATATGTTGCATCAGAAAATTTTTCCGGTGCTTTTGAAACCACTTTCGGCCCGTCTTGCGTCACTTCAACCACATCTAAACTATGCTCATTTGTACCGTTTTGTAAAATTCTGAATGCCCCGTTTATACCGATATATCCGTTTGCATCGGTTATGCTTTCATAAATATTTTCATTGCTTTTCCTAGCTAAAGCTGAAGCAAGTGCGACTCCGTCATAAGCAAAAGAATATAACTGATTGGGTTGAGCTCCGAACAATTTTTCATATTTTTTATTAAAATAGTTGTTATGAACTCTTGATATCACCGGATAAACTCCGTGATATAATGTGGTTTCACGATTTAAGTTTGTATTTTCCCAAATAGATGTGCCCAAAAACATAATGTCCGGATAATAAATGTCATAATAGCCGAACATTACGGCGGCAGATTTTAAACGACTGCCGGTTTCGGCAATCAGAACAGCATCAAAATCAACCTCACCGGTGGTATAAACATTTTTTATCATTTTTAATTCTTTTTGCGCTTCGTTATCACCTTGACTTGCCAATTTTTCAAGCTGTTTTTTACGATTTGTTATTTTTTCGGAGCGCTTATCATAATCGGTCAAAGTTTTTACAATCGGTGCAAAATCTAATGTGTCGGCCGGGTAAAAACCGATTTTTACAATTTCGGCACCGACTTTTAAGGCATTAAAATATGCCGATTTTGCCATATTTAGTCCGGCAGTGGTGTCCGGCAACATCAATACAATTTTTGTTCTTTGTTTAGAAGCGGCATATGAAATCACTTTTCTTATTTGTTCATCACCTAAAAGTCCCAAAGTATAAACACCTTCTTTTAACACATTTGGTGATGTCGAAAACGATATTATCGGCACATTGGCATTAAGGGCTATGTTGCTTACGGACGCAACTTCATCACTCATCAAAGGTCCTAAAACAAGGTTTATATTTTCATTTATTGCATCTTCCATGGCATTAATTGCACCTTGCGGAGTGCTTTGAGTGTCATAAAATCTTAAAATCAAATTACTGTCGTTTGTATCTTCTAAAGCCATCAAAGCCGCATTTTTTAAGCCGATTCCGTAAATTGACGATTTTCCGCTTAAAGGGAGCAACACACCAACCTTAAAACCAGCAGTATCTTCTTGGGGTGTAACAACTTCTTTGCTTGTATCATAGCTTCCGCCGACACTTGTAATGCGAGGTTGATTGTTGATACCGGCACAAGAAGCAACCAATAAACTAAAAAATATTATCGCTATTTTTTTAAACACTTGCTTTTTCCTTAAAAATGTAAAACAATTAAAGATAGTCTGTTTTAGCTTAATTTTTTTTTGTTGTAAAGAGTTATCAAAATGTTAAACAATGCTTTATTTATTGTGGCAACCCCCATCGGAAATTTACAAGACATTACTTTGCGGGCTTTGGACACATTAAAAAATGCACAAGTAATAGCTTGTGAAGACACTCGTGTTACCAAAAAACTTTTTTCTTTGTTAGGATTGAAGCCGGATAAAATTTTTATCTCGTATCAAGACCATAACGAGCAAGAAAAAGCCCAAGAAATTATTGATATCATCAATCAGGGAAAATCTGTTGCTTTAGTCAGTGATGCCGGTTCACCGTTAATTTCAGACCCCGGATACAAACTGGTCAGAAAATGCAATGAACAAAACATCAAAGTTGTCACCGTTCCCGGAGCAAGTGCGGTTATATCCGCTTTGCAAATTTCCGGTCTTGCCACCAATCGCTTTATGTTTGCCGGATTTATTCCCAACAAAGAAAAAGCTCGTCTTGATTTATTTCTTGAGTTTAAAAATATCAATACAACTTTAGTTTTTTATGAAACCGCCAACAGGTTAGGTAAAACTTTGGCTACCATGGAGCAGGTATTTAACTCAAGAGAAATTGCGGTTGCAAGAGAGATAACCAAGCTTTACGAAGAATGTATACGAGGCAATGCAAAATCTCTTATCAAACACTATACTCAAAATCCGCCAAAAGGAGAAATTGTTATTATGGTTGCTCCGCCCGACACAAATTCGGCTTTAGAAATTGACCTTGAAAAAGAACTGCTGTTAAGACTTAATCAGATGAGCTTAAAATCAGCCGTAAAAGAAGTGTCGGGACTTGCAAACATCAACAAAAACCAAGTCTACGATTTAGCATTAAGGCTTAAAAATGAAAAGTTATAACAGCGGAAAATATGCCGAATTGATGGCTCGGATATATTTTAGAATCAAAGGCTATCGTATATTAAAGAAAAATCATAAAGGTCGCTTAAAAATGCCGGCCGGTGAAGTTGATTTTATTGCAACCAAAAACAAAACCGTCATATTTGTTGAGGTTAAAAAACGGCAAACAATTACAAAAGCTCGATATGCCATTAAACCGACACAACAAAAAAGAATTATCAGTGCGGCAAAACTGTTTATCAAACAAAATCCTCGCTTTCAAAATTATAACATTCGTTTTGATGCGGTATTGGTAAAATTGCCGTTCAAAATTATTCACATTGAAAATGCTTGGCAAGAATAGAATAACTTATTCTTCCGTATTTTCTTGCGAGCTGTCCATAGAATAACCGGTTGCCCGAACAGTGCGAATATAGTCGGTGCCAAATTCGTTTAAGGCTCGGCGCAAGCGTCTGATATGCACATCAACCGTTCTTGATTCAACATAAATATTGTCTCCCCAAACCGTTTTAAGCAATACTTCACGAGAAAAAACTTTTTTCGGCTCGCTCATTAAGAGTTTGAGCAAACGAAATTCGGTGGGACCTAAATGAATATAATTTTCGCCACGAAAAACTTTTTTCTCCAACAAATCCATTTTTATATCTTCATAAACCAGTTCTTTTTTGGTCGAAATTTCGGGAGCTCTGCGCAAATTTGTTTTAACTCTGGCCATAAGTTCCGGTACGGAAAAAGGTTTGGTAACATAATCATCGGCACCGGCGGTTAAACCTTTTATTTTATCTTCTTCCTGACCTTTAGCCGTAAGCATAATAATCGGAATATTTTTGATATCCGGTTTGGTGCGAATAATTTTGCAAATTTCAACACCGGACATTTTGGGTAACATCCAATCAAGCAAAATAAGTGACGGACAATGTTGTTCCACTTCGGCAACCACTTTTAAACCGTTAGATTCTATAACAACCTCATAGCCTTCTTTTTCTAAATTATACTTTAACAACAACGCCAGAGCCTGTTCATCTTCAACTACCATTATTTTTACCATTTTTTGCTCCTTTATTAACGCAATGCTTCAATGTTTTTTTCATAATTTCCATTTGCAAAAACCGCACTTCCCGCTACCAGCACATCAGCTCCGGCAGATATACATTCGGAAGCCCTTAAAGGGTTTATACCTCCGTCAACTTCAATAAGTGTATTTTTAATCATAGATTTTATTTTCGCAATTTTTTCTATCGTTGAGGGGATAAAACTTTGCCCCCCGAATCCGGGATTGACACTCATAACCAAAACTAAATCCAGTTTGTTTAAAACATATTCCAAAACCATCTCGGGTGTCGACGGGTTTAAGCTTACACCGGCTTTTAACCCATACGATTTCACAAGCTCGATTGCCCTATCCAGATGTTTACAAGTTTCAGCATGAACGGTTATAATATCAGCACCGACTTGAGCAAACCAAGGTATCATCTTGAGCGGGTTTTCAACCATTAAATGTACATCAAAAGGTAATTTTGTATAAGGCCTGATGCTCTTTACAACCATCGGACCGAAAGTGATGTTTTCAACAAAATGTCCGTCCATTACATCAAGATGAATCCAGTCTGCCTTAGCCGCCGTTAAAGCCTTTATTTCATCTTTTAAGCAAGAAAAATCCGCTGATAATATACTAGGTGCAATCAATACCATAAAAAGCACTCCTTAAAAAAATAAGTTTAACATATGCTAACACATATTTACTTAAATACCAGTTAAAATCTTTTTTTACTTACATTGATTTTATTAATTTTAAGATTATCTTTTAAACCTCATTATATTTTTAGAAAGGATTTAACCATGGGCGATATGGCAAAAAAGATTGTCAAACTTGATGTTTCGGATTTAATCAGAGTGCTAAATGAGGCTTATGCCGAAGAGTGGCTTGCTTATTATCAATATTGGATTGGGGCAAAACTGGTAACCGGACAATTTAAAAAAGGTGTAGAAGAAGAATTTTTGGAGCATGCTAAAGAAGAACTTGAGCATGCCGATATGTTAGCGAATCGAATTTTGCAACTAGGTGCAACTCCGGTAATAAATTTTGATGAGCTAAGCAAATTGGCAAAGTGTAAATATGAATCACCCGTCAATGAAGATTCATTAAGTTTGGTAACTCAAAACTTAGATTCCGAACGATGCGCAATCGGTCGCTATCAGGGAATTTGCGAAATATGTTTCGGCAAAGACCATGAGACTTTTCGCATCGCCGAATACATCTTGAAGCAAGAGCTTGAGCATGAGCAGGAAATGGAAGACTTTTTAAGAGATATATCAACTGCCAAACAATATTATCAAAAACAGTTTTAAAAAATATTATAAAAAGCTCCGATAACTATAGAATTATCGGGGCTTTTACTTATTGCACGGACATATCATAAGCTTTCATAATGGCTTCATAATTTTTTTGAATTTCTTGTTGTTGTTTCTTAAAATCATCTTGCAATTTTTGCAAATCGGCTGATACTTGTTTTTCACTCTCAATTTGGGTCTCAGAACCGCCAAAAGAAACAACCATAACAAACAACATACTGAATATAAACGATAACACCAACATAAAAAAGTGGCCAATCATACTCAAAATTGTTTCTTTCCAATCTATTCTGTATCCACCCTGAAAATAGACACACTTAAAAAAATAAACATAAGCGGAGGCAACCAAAAACATCAGGATATAAAGGTTATAATTGGTGTATAATGCTTTTAATCTCTCATCTTCCAATGTTGCCATACAAATAAAACCGGTCAACACACCCAACATCACCATCGGGTTAAAAATAAGTCCGGAACGAAAAAGCGCCAAAATTCCTTTAATCATAAAAAAATCCTCGTTGTTAATTTACATACGAGGATACTAACACAAATTTATTAAATATGCGTTTATTTATATTTTGAAATTTCGGCTACAATCATATTGCTTACATCAGAAACCAAAATTTCATCTTCACCTTCAACCCGAACTTTTACTACTGGTTCGGTTCCCGACTTACGAACAATCACAGAGCCCTGATTTTCGATTTTTCTTTTAGCTTTTGCAATTGTATCCCGAACAGATGCCGCATTCAGGGCATATACGGCTTCTCCTACAGATTGAAATCTGATATTGTTGATTTCACACGGACATTTTTCAAACAAGGGGAAAATATTGCTCATTTTCTTGCCTGTTTTTAATAACCCATCGCTTATAACCAGAGCCGTTACAAGAGCATCTCCGGTGGTACAATAATCGGATAACACCATATGTCCGGATTCTTCTCCGCCGACATTTGAGCCTACTTGACGCATTTTATCAATTACATATCGCTCGCCGACTGCACTGCGATAATAATCTATACCAAGGCTGTGTAAATATTTTTCCAAGCCTAAATTTGACCATATGGTAGCAACAACCGCATTGTTTTTAAGCATTTTATGTTCATGAAAATATGTAGCTAAAAAAGCAATTATCTGGTCACCGTCAATACGATTTCCTTTTTCATCACAGATAATAATGCGGTCACCGTCACCATCAACGGCAACCCCTAAATGAGCTTTGCTTTGAACCACCACATCTTGCAAATTTTGAGTATGTTGAGATCCGCAATCTTTATTAATATTATATCCGTCGGGCATATTTGACAAAGTGATGACACCGGCACCCAAGTCTTTGAAAATTTGTGGCATAATTTTTGAAAAAGCACCGTTTGCACAATCAATCACAACTCTTAATCCCTTTAGGGCATTATAATTTGGCACAACTTTGCGAGCCGTCTCCATATAGCTTTCAATTGATTTTACATCTTCAAAAACTTTGCCGATGGCATCTTTTGACGGAACAAAAGTTTCATTTGAAGTCAAAAGTTCTTCAATTTTGGCGGTTTGCTCATCATCAAATTTGTCACCTTTAGAATTTATGAGTTTTATGCCGTTATCCTGATACGGATTGTGTGAAGCGGTAATCATTACAGCCATATCAACACTTAAGTTTTTTGTTTGTGATGTAACCAAAGGTGTGGGAACAACACCCATTTTTATAACACTTACGCCCATTGAAGTAAAACCGGCAACAAAAGCTGATTCCAACATATCACCCGAAATTCTGGTATCTTTGGCAATGGCTATTCTTTTTTCCTTATTGCAAACTTCAACACTTAACACTTGGGCTAACCTGAAAGACACTTCGGCTGTCATTGGAAACAGATTTGCCACACCCCTGATACCGTCGGTACCAAACAATTTATTACTCATAAAATGCTCCTTGATAAAAAATTATGGTTTCAGTTTAGCTTTGCTTTTGCAAAACTCAAGCACAATAAATTTTTATACCACAAAAAAGGAAAATTATGTAACTTTTATTAAATAATATTTTTAAATTTAAAAATCGTACCATACCACACTTATAGTTGCACTTTCTTTTGATATTTGGGATATACACATATCATGCATATCTTTTATGTTCATGTTTTTGAGGCATTTTTTTGATGAAGTACAACTATGGTCACCATGATAAGAAACATAGCTATACGCACCATTTTGTACACCAACAACGGTAGCATAATAAATTGAAGCCCTATTTTGCTTAACAGTATTCAATATATTAATGCATATGTCTTCATTTTGTTTATTATGTTTACTCAAATCCTGATAAAAAGTAAGATTCATTGATGTTGCACCACTTGATTCATCGTGTGTATTTCTTATTCCAACCTTTGTGCCAAAAATATCATAAACATAATCTTCATCATTGTTTGTTATCATTTCATCAGGAACTTCACCCATTTTAATAAAATACGAAGTTACTACTGTATCGTAAAATTGCTCGTTTATAAATTGTTGATAAAATCTTGAAACCGCATCAATAAGTTGATTAATTTGTTCTGAATGTTTGTTTAACTTATATTTGAACATCGCTTTTGAGTAACCGGCAATAGCACCAACCGATAAAACTCCGATTATGGCTAACACTCCAAGCATCTCCACCATAATTCTTCCAAATTGTGGCACATCTAATTGGTGTTTTTTCGCTTGTGTACGCCTTTTGTACACGGCGCTCAAAAACTCCTTCTTATCTGCACCACACTTTGAAAGAACATAACGACCAAGTTCACAAATTTTTCTCATCAACTAACTCCTATAATATATTTTGAGCTCAT
>JAFTYO010000019.1 GCA_017464685.1 Alphaproteobacteria bacterium | reverse complement strand
GAGCTCAAAATATATTATAGGAGTTAGTTGATGAGAAAAAAATATAATCAAATCGGTCGTTCAATGGTTGAAATGTTAGGTGTTCTTGCAATTATTGGTGTTCTTTCCGTCGGTGGTATCACAGGTTACTCAAAAGCGATGATGAAATATAAGCTTAATAAATTTTCCGATGGGTTTAATCAATTACTTAATGAAGCCATAAGATTAGAACCGATTTTGGAAAGCTCCATAAGTTTATCAACAAGTATACGTGCAAGCATATTTGAAACATTAAACCTTATTCCTGACGGCATGGAATACAAATCAAATTATATTTATGATGTATTTAATAATCAAATTGATTATTATTTTGGATATCATAATGAAGGACGAACTTTGGAAAACTATTTTGGTATGCTACTATCCTTCGACAGAAATAGGATAACACAGGAAAAATCCGAAGTTTGTCATATGATTTTATTAGCCGCTAAGGAAAATTCTGAGAATATATATACGATTGCAACAAGAAATAATACCGGCACTTCATATACAAGCAGTAAATTATATGGAGATAAACTTTGTGCTCAACGACCTGATTTGTGTTTAAAATCAGCAACTATTGATGATATAGATAATATATGCTACTCATGTTTAAGTGAAAATAGTTGTATGTTGTATTTGCACCTTAGTGTTAAAAATTTTTGATAGATTAATTACTATCAAATTAACTGTTTCTTAGCTTAAATATCCCGTTTTCATAGCCTTGGATAGATTTGTCAAAATCGGCTTGTTCCAAGCGATATTGGGCATATGCCACATATTCTTTTTCTCGTTCAATACCCAAATATTTTCGGCCAAGTTTTTTTGCCACAACTGCCGTTGTGCCCGAACCTAAAAACGGGTCAAAAACCAAATCACCCTTGTTGCTTGATGCCAAAATTAATTTTGCAATAAGTTTTTCGGGCTTTTGTGTGGGGTGAGGAGTGTTTTCCGGCATTGACCAAAACGGAATGGATATGTCAGTCCAAACATTTGACGGATGAGTGAGCCTGAATTTTTTCCCCTCATCATTTTCGTTCCAATCTTTGGGCTTTCCTTTATCATCACGATATGGCGCAATTACCGGTCGCATCAATTTTACGGCATCAAGATTAAAGGTATATTTTTCGTTTTTGGTAAAAAACCATATGTCTTCAAGGCAGTTTTTCCAATTGTTTAATGCGCCTCGGCCTTTTTCTCGCTCCCATGATATCCTGTTTTGCAAGATAAAATATTTTTGTGCAACTTGTGGTATGGCAAGTGAGGTTTTCCAGTCGGAACAAATGTATATACTGGCATTTTCTTTTAATAGTCGAACGGTTTTTTCAAGCCAAGAATCAAGCCAAGTAAGATATTCTTGAAAAGCCATGGCCTTAAACTGTTTACCGCCAAAAACTTTGGTTAAATTATACGGAGGGTCTACTACCAATAAATCAACACAATTGTCGGGAAGATAATCAAGTGCTTTGAAAGTATCTTGCCATATAATTTTGTTTGTAACTTCGTCAATTGTGCATTTGTTTTTTAATTTAACAGCACCAGATACATACGAGCCGATTTGCTTGGCGGTAAGTGTAATTGTTCTGTTGCGAGGAGCTTTTGCCACTATTCTTCACCAAATTTGCAGTTAACCAACAATGATAAGGTTTTTACGGCCTCATTTGCCTGATTCCCGGTTGCACATACTTTTATTATGGTGCCTTGAGAGGCTGCCAACATCATCAGCCCCATAATGGAACAACCGCTCACCACCTGACCAAGTCTTTCTACTGTAATGTCAGCATCAAATTCTTCGGCGCACTTAACAAAAGCCGCTGCCGCTCTGGCATGCAAGCCTTTTTTGTTCTGAATTTCAAGCTCCATACTGCAAATGTTTTCACTCATCTTATTGTCCCAACAATTGCGAGGCGATATTGATATATTTTTTGCCGGCATCTTGCGCACCGATAACGGCATCTTTAAGATTGCAATCTTTCCTTAATGCGGCTAACTTAATCAGCATCGGCAAATTAAGTCCTGCAATTATCTCCACATTGGCTTTATCCATAATCGAAATGGCCAAATTTGAAGGAGTACCGCCAAACATATCGGTTAAGACAATAACACCTTTTCCCGAATCGTTAAGTTTGACTTTTTGCATAATTTCATCACGACGAATTTCCATATCATCTTCTGGACCGATACATACGGTGCTTATGTGCTCTTGTTTTCCGACCACATGCTGCATGGCTGCCAAAAATTCATCGGCAAGTTTGCCGTGTGTTACAATTACCAAACCAATCATTATTTATTTCCGCCAGTCCATGTTTTTATGGCACCGAATGCCTTTAACACATCGTTACGATTTTTGGCTTTAACCATTTCATCAGCTCGGGTTTGACGACCGATAAACACAATCTCTTCCACATTTTCAACCGGCACACCGTATACACGTTCTACCAATTCGCCTGAGAGTTCAACAATCATCACAAATTCAGATTCGGCTAAAACATTTTTGGTTTCAGGGTCAATTTTATCCAGTCTTACCGCCAATCTTTCATCTCTTTTTAAAAGAGCCGTTTCCTTGCCGTCAAATTCTAAGACCGGATTTACAGGTGATCCTGCACGAGTATCAATAAAAATGGCCAATTCACCATATTTGTTTTCAATAATCTCGTAAAAATCTTGCTTTTCAATAATTGTATAATATTGGTTTTCCATTTGTATCCTCACAACCAAAAAGTTAATCTTAAAGCATATGATACTTGAAGTTTTTTAAGCTGTCAATTTTCTTTACAGGTTATCTTCCAAAATTTGAGTTTTTATTTTGATTTATGTTTTTTGTATGTTTCTGTTCCGGCTGTTTGAAATGTTTAAGTTCAATATTATCTTTGGCTTTTTTTAGATTATTTTTACGTTTTTTAACGTCTTGACCGGATTTTTCCAAAATCATTTCAGCGAGCTCAATATCGCTCAATTTTTGTTCACCGGCCTTAACAATATCTTTCATATTTAAATTCTGTGTAGCTTGTTTCCCGCCAAGTTGTTCAACTTTTTTAATACCTCTGGCGGCTTGTATAATTTTTCCATCTTCAATTTTTCCCTTAATGCCAAGTTTGCCACCAACTTCTTTTTTAATAACCTGTTCTTGCATTTTTTCAGGCTCAAAGGTTGCTTGTTGCATTCCAGCATCTATGGCTTTTCGGCTGATGTTTTTTAACCCTGCTTCACGAGCCAAATTATTTGCAATATGAAGGGCTTCCATTTTGCCAGATATTTGTTGCATTCTGGTATTTTCTATGGTGTTTTGTTGATGATAAATTCTTTTTTCATCATCATTTAATGAATTAAGGAGAATATTATCTTCCTCTTGTTCGGGCATTTTTATATGTGCAAAAATCGTATCTTCATCTTCATCATCTTCATCATCATATATCTCTCTGATTTTTTTACGAATCTTTTGCAAACCTAAAGGTAAATTTTCCGGATTGATTTTTTTGTTTTTTGCTAGAGGTGATTTTTTTTCTTCATTATACTTTAAGGCCTCTTTGACATTGTTTTTGAGAGTTAAATGCTCTTTAGTGCCAACTCCGTTTTTTTTCCAGTCAAAAGAAAACTCTTCATCTTCAGATATTTTATTATTTGTATCCAAAACACCCTCTTTTGCATTCAATTTAAAAAGAATTATGACATATCAAAATAATATTGTCAAAATTATTTTACAACATATGTAATCATTATAGATTCATCAGGTAAAACTTTAGGGGTAACTTCAATTATAACATTGTCTGTACGTTCAATTCTAAAACGTGCACAAATGTTCAATATATGAGCCAGCATATTTTGTTTTAGTTGCTCCCAATTTTCTTGATCGGAAAAATATGATTTTTGCATTTGAATTACTTCATTAATAGCCGGTAAATTCTGCAATTTTACAACATCTGCTTTCCATAATTTTACATAGTTGTTATTAAAATACTTTAATTTGTGGTCAGCACCGAAAATAAGTACCGAGTCGCTGATATTATCCAATATGTTTTGTTGTATACTCAAAAGTTCGTTTATCATACGGGTTGCCGCTAATTTATCAGAAACATCTTCGAAAGCGAAGATTAAGCCATTCGGGTGCAAACAAACAACTCTTTTTATAGTTCGGCCGTCAGGTATATGTAACAAATCTTCTTTAGATTCTATTATGTTGTCAAATAATTTGAGCTCGTTTTCTTTATATCCCTTAAAGTCACTGACCTCCGGAAGTAAACGAAAGCTTCTTATTTTTTCCAAAAAGTCAGAATAAGATGGATTATTTGAAGTAAAATCAGATGTCAGATTCCACAGATTTAAAAAAGATTTGTTATGAAAAATTAGCTTTTGAGAAGTATCAAATATGGCAAAAGCGGTTCCTAAAGCTGATAATACTTCTAAATGAGCTGTTTGATGAACTTTAAATGTGCGTTTGACATTATCAAGTTCTGTCATATCATAAGCTGATCCTACGGTAGAAATTTTATCCAAATGACCTTTAGTATGAAATGGAGTTTCAATTATTTCAAAATTATGAGCCTGTCCGCCAAGTATCAAATTTATATTTTTCTTTTGGATCTTATTTGTTTGTTGTGCTGACTTTGCAATTGCCATATTATTCAAATTTTCATAATCAGCCAACTCAAGTTGTCTTTGTAAAACCTCTTTTTTATCTTTTAACCCGCTATATTCTACATATTTTTTATTAACAGCAATAATTTCAAGCGATTCGTTTCTAAGCCAAACAGGGTAACTTAAATTGTCTATCAGATCATTTAAAGTCTGTAAGTTGCTGTTTGTAATATCCAAATTTTGATTAAGATCTTCAATTTTGAGCATTTCTTCACTTAAATCACGAAACCAAAGCATATCACAATATAAATTGCCGTCATTGGCATTTATTCTGGCTCCATACACACTCATCTTCCGATTGTTGTTCTTTAAGCAAAAGGTATCTTCAAAGGCAATATATTCTTCTTGTAACAGCTTAAGATATTTTTCCATCTTTTTTGCATCTTCTTTGTAAAAACAACCAAGCACCTCTCCAAAATTTGAGGAAACACCATTTTTCAAATTTAGCATTACGGCCAAGCGGCGAGAACATCTTTCTCTAATGCTTCGGCGAGGGTCATTTATGCGTTCATCGGGATAAACAAACGCAAAATAGCCATCTTTTGATGCATACAAAGTTTCTGCATATCTTTCTCGGTCACGATTTAGAAAATAGTTTTTTTGTCGCAAACGATAAATTGTAATCCTGAACGATATAACCAGTGACACCAAAATGACACCGGCAATCATGCATAAATAGAGCATATCCTTAATTAAAACATTATCCATTTTTTTCGCTTTAAATTTTTTTTAAAAAAAAGTTGTTTGTTGTCTGATTGTATATTATAAACAAAGAAATACGCAAACAAAATTTTGAGGTGTGAATAAAAATGTTTACATTGGTTTTTGATACAACCGCTAATTTTTGCTCCGTTGCTTTGTTTGAAGACCTAAAAAAAATTGAATGCTTTGAACAGGAAATGGATTTCGGACAAGCCGAAAAGCTTATGGTTGAAATTGATAATATATTAAAAAAACATAATTTGAGTTTTAATGATTTATCTCTGGTAGTGGTTTGTACCGGTCCGGGCTCATTTACCGGTGTGCGTTCGAGTGTGTCGGCGGCACGAGCATTTAAGCTTGCTTGCCCCGATATTTGTGTGACGGGGGTTAACGCTTTTGATGCTTATGTAGCAGATGTTACACCTGATGAAAGTGCACAGATTAATGCGGTTATCATAGAGACCAAACGAGAAGACTTTTATGTTGCATATTATGATAATTGTTTTAATAAACTGATGCCTCCGACAACAGCTTTTTATGATGATATCATAAAGTTTTTGAGTTCAAAAAATGTGACCTTAATCGGGGACGGAGTGGAAAGATTTTTAAGCAAACCCAGCGGTTTGAGTTTGCATACAATAAAAATGAAACAAAAAATAGATATTGAAAAATTGGCTCTTGTCGGCATTAAAAGATATGCTCAAAAAACAACGGATTTCCCCAAACCACTATATTTAAAAGCACCTGATGTCTGTATAAAATAAAAAAAATAGTGGAAATTGAGATAAATTGGCTGTAACTTGCAAGAAGAATTTTTTTATTAACTTGTTTAAATAAGAGGTAAAAGTGACTAAATCTGAATTAATTGAAAAAATTGCCGCAAAAAATCCGAATCTGATGCTTAAAGATGTGGAAAAAATTGTAAACGTTATCTTAAATAAAATAATTTCAACTTTAGCAAAAGGTGACAGAGTTGAGTTTCGCGGTTTTGGTGCATTTTCTGTTCGTAAACGTGCTCCTCGTGTTGCTAAAAATCCGCGTACCGGTGCAAAGGTTGAAGTTGAAGAACGCAATATTGCACATTTTAAAACCGGTAAAGAATTGCACGAATTGTTAAATCAATAAGAACTTTTCTAAAATAATTTTAATTGTAAAGAGAGGGTTTTGATGATGAATTTTATTAGAAGATTGATAGGCATTCCGCTGATTGTGGTTGTAATTGTGTTTGCGGTTGTCAATAACGATTTTGCCACATTTACATTAAAACCCTTTGATGTTGATATTACCATTTCTTTAAGTGTTTTAATTTTGGTCTTGTTTTTTGCCGGATATTTGTTGGGTCGTTTAGACGGATATGTTGCAAATGCACCTTTGCGTTCATCGTTAAGAGCTCATAAAAAAACAAATAAAGTGCTTAACAAGGAACATGAAAAATTGCATGCAACGGTTTCTGATTTACAAGAAAATATTGAATATTTAAAAAATAAAGAACCTGAAAAAACGAAAGTCCCGTTTAAGCAAAAAATGTCAAAATTTTTCTCTTTTAAGAAAAATCAACAATAAAAGGAATATAAAATGAATTGGCTTACCGATATTGTTCGTCCGAAAATTCAAAAGACGACACCGAAAGAAATTGCCGATAATTTGTGGGTAAAATGTCCTTCGTGCAATCAGATGTTGTTTTCCAAAGAGCTCAAAAATTCTATGTATGTTTGTACATCTTGCGGTCATCATTTGCGGTTGTATGTTGATAAGCGCTTAAAAATGCTCTTTGATGATGAAAAATATACCGAGATGAATTTGCCGGTTATGCAGGATGACCCCTTAAAGTTTAAAGATTCTCAGCGTTACACGGACAGACTTAAAACATATCGTAAAAGTACCGGAAGCCAAGATGCTCTTAAAATTGCAAAAGGTAAAATTGGTGGTGTCGATTCGGTGGTTGCAGTGATGGATTTTTCTTTTATGGGCGGGTCAATGGGAACGGCTGTCGGCGAGGGTATTGTTACTGCGGCCGAATATGCCATTAAACACAAAATGCCTTTGGTAACGGTTGCATCATCTGGCGGTGCTCGTATGCAAGAAGGAATATTATCATTGATGCAAATGGCCAGAACGGTTGCTGCCGTTAATAAGCTAAAGGAAAGTGGATTGCCATATATTTCCATTATGGCAGACCCGACCACAGGCGGTGTTTCGGCTTCGTTTGCCATGCTTGGTGATGTTAACATTGCCGAAAAAGGATGTCTGATTGGTTTTGCCGGTCAAAGAGTTATTGAGCAGACCATCAGAGAAAAATTGCCCGAAGGTTTCCAAAGAGCAGAATATTTAAAAGAACATGGTATGGTTGATATTGTGGTTGATCGTCAACATATGAAACAAGAACTTGTAAAAGTCTTGAGTATCTTAATGCATAAATAAGGAAAAATCCTGTCAGTGAAATGATAGGCTTTTCAAGTTTGTGAAAATTAATATGTAACAGATAAAGTAAAAATATCTATATAATTATCGGCATTTGTGTTTGCAGGTGTTTTTAATGTTCCATCTATGGCAAAAGCGACACCGTCCAACATTGCAGTAGGTTCTATATAGGTTTTATTTGGGGTATTGTATTTTATATATAGTCCCCATGTGGATAAATAGCCAACTTTTGTTAT
>JAFTYO010000018.1 GCA_017464685.1 Alphaproteobacteria bacterium | reverse complement strand
TATCCACAAAGAAGACTCGTATAAATTGCAAAAAAAAAAAACGGTTTATGATGAGCTCAAAATATATTATAGGAGTTAGTTGATGAGAAAAAAATATAATCAAATCGGTCGTTCAATGGTTGAAATGCTTGGAGTTCTTGCAATTATTGGTGTTCTTTCCGTCGGTGGTATCACAGGTTACTCCAAAGCGATGCAAAAGTATAAGTTAAATAAACACGCACAAAGTATAAACTTACTCATAAATAATATAATTGCAATCACTCCATCATTTAAAAACTCTTATACTGGTACACCAATAACAGAAAAACTTTTATATCAATTAAATCTTATTCCTACGGACATGCAATATGAAACCGAGATACTTAAAGATATTTTTGATAACAGTTTAAAATATATGTATGCTTACTCACGCAATATTGATGGCACAGGACAAATGGAACATTATTTATACATGACGCTATCAATGTCCGCAGATACCGTAACAACAAAATCTGCTGCAGCTTGCCACAGTATTATAAATGTAGCAAAATCAAATTCGGCAAATATCAAATCCATACAGCTAAGAAGCTCAACTGACAACAATTTACATAACTTAGCTGAAATATTTTATGGTCATAATTACTGTTCAACTGGTAGAAAGTGCATAAAAAATTTAACAAATACTGATATCGAAAATATGTGTTATAACTGTACATCGAAAATATCTTGTACCCTTTATATTTTCTTTCCAACATCTTAAATATTGCCGTTATTTTCTTAAAATTTTCCACATTTTTATGAATTTGAATCATATATTGATCCATAACACATGATATCCGAGATAGTCAGAAAAAATATGATAGATATAACTGTGAGAATATAAAAACTATTGCATATTCAAAATATTTGTAATTTGAGCCTCACGCATTTGCACAAACTTTAATTCTGTCTCAGTAATGTTTTCGATATTGGCAATTTTATTTTGCATATCAATCATATTTTGATATTCAGCCGCATTTTTATCGTTTATATTTTCATTTAAAATGGATACAATGCCTGCTGAATGTCTTTTTAAATATAGTGTACGAAGTGCAGCTCTTAAACGATCTTCAACATAATAAAAACGTTCAGGAGTCCAGCATCTTGAATTCAACCAAATTTTCACCGAAAATGGTAAACTCTCATCTAAGCTCCCATCCATTAACGATACTTTGTCTTGGATTTTTTTATCATATCCTTTTTGTATATAAGTTTTCCATATTTCTAAAAAAGCATCAACTTCAGTTTCAGATATTGTTATATCTGTATTCATAGGTTTACAACGATTAGCAAACTTTTCAGTGTTTTCAGGCACAATTGAACAACTTAAAACTCTTAAAAGAAAAGCTAACGACAAAAACAAGATTATATATCTTTTTTTTTCATTTTTTTCCAAAACTACCACCTCAATCCGGACATCACATAATCAGGATACACTTCATAATCCTGCGCCATAGTTCGTGTTTTTTCAACATCAGGAATATACCCTTCACCCAGAAAACTAACATGAATACCTTTAGAAATCAAGACTGTATCTGCATTTAGAAATTTTGCCGATTTCATATCGGTAGTAAAGCTGTCTCCTATTAACAAAATTTTTCCATTATTTGTAAAACATTCATTTACATAAGAGAGCATCTTAATATTTGGCTTACCTAAAGTTATCACATTACCACCTAAAAGAGCATATTGTTCGGCAACAGCTCCTGAACCAAGACAAACTTCTCCATTGCAATAAGTAGCCGTATCATTACCCACACACAAAAACTCAAGCCCGATTGAACTTGCATATTCAAGTTCTTGAACATAATTTTCCAACATATCCGTATCTTTTTTAACCGCACCCATAAATATAAAATCAGCATTTGTCATATCTTTTGTTTCTTGATAGCCTAAACCATCAAAAATAACTTCGGCTTGTTTTGAACCAATATTATAATACCTTTTGCCGGTTAAACCAACTTTCAAAGGATCTTTAAGCATATAATGTAAAACTTCACCAGCGGTAACAATTGACTTAAATTTATTGAGCAAAACAGAATCCGCTTGTGTAATGATTTCTACCAATTCTTTTACTCTCATATAAGAATTGCTCAATAATACAATGTTTTTTCCGCATGACACACACTTTGACAACGCATGCAATGCTTCTACATTAACATTATCCCCTTTAGAAATAACACCATTAAACCCACAAATAACATTATCAAAATTATCTATAATTTTTGAAATGCCGACAATTGGCTTAATAAATTTCATATTTTACCTCAATGTAAACTAATTTAATTAAGCTGATTCTACCTTATAACAGTTTATTTTTATTTAATTTTTCCTCATAAAAGAAAAATATTTATGCAATAAATAAGTAAATATGGTTGAAATAATAAGGTACAATGCTTGTGCATATAGCTCTTCAATTTTGCATATTTCAACAAAAAAACTTAAAGCAAAAGTATTAAATACAAACATGAATATATACACTGACCAAGCTTTGCAAAATTCTGACCAAAAATCCCCCTTACTTTCAAACACGTAGTAACGCATGGTCAAAACAGAAACATTGATTGTTATAAAATATTGCACAATAAGAGCCAGCAAATACGGCAAACCGACAATTGCAAACAAAAGAGCAAAAACCATATAGGCAAATACCGTATTAAAACCGCCGACAAGTAAAAATCTCAGCTTTTGATTAAGTTTAAACCACCAATTTTCAATATTCTTATACAATCCCCATAAAAAAGGATAATCGGCATCAAAAACAAAATTATTCAATATGTTTTTATCCATTAAAGTTTCCAGTTCTTTTGTTCGCCAATCTGAAATTACACTTTCATCAAAAATATCTTCTTTATGATTTCTATCTATTTCCACTACTGATGGATGGATCATCACTTCAACAGCATTATAACCTTTGGGAATATGTACATTTTCAAATTTATCTTTTGAAAGTTTGCAGGTATAAAGCATAGTGTAAAAATAAGTTTTTGATTTATAAGAATTAATCATATAAAACAACATAAGCAAGGCATACTTTATCAATCCGCCATCAAACAGATAGCTTTTATTTTTATTTGTTTTAATGGTCATAAATATGTTTTCATTTATAACTCGGGTTTTTCTTATGCCGTATTTATCCATCATTTCCTTAACCACATCAAAAATTAACGGAATCATATGAATATGGCGATGCGAATCTATGTGAGATAATTTTATACCCATATCAAGAGCTTTTTTTATCTGAGCTTCAATTTCTGTTCTTACTTGTTGCTTAAAAGTTTTAGGCTTAAATATTGAAAGCAGAAACAACATTAAAAATCCATTTTTAAATTTTCTATTTTTATCAACCAAAAGAGGAATATTTTCAGCTTTTGATGTTGAATACTCATTAGTTAAATTTACATGAATCCCCAGTGCTAAATTTGGCATATTTTGATATAATTTTATAGCCTCATGTGCATATTTTTGATTTACCATCAAACTTGCCGAATTAAGCACACCCTCATTATAGGCTTTAACAATAGCTTCATTTACACCTTTACTTATACCAAAATCATCAGCATTAAAAATAATATTTGCATTCATTTATTTGCTTTCTTTCTTTTTATTTTCTTTTTCAATAAACTCTGCTAAATATAGCGGACGTTTTTTTACTTCCATATGAATTTTTCCGATATATTCTCCAATAATACCTAACGTAATCAGTTGTACTGCTCCAATAAAACCGACTGCGGCCACAATAGTAGCGTATCCCGGAGTAGGATTGTGTAAAATAAATCTTTCTATTACAACATAAAATCCTAATATAAGTGAGCAGATTGCACCGAGTACACCCAACCAAGTTGCCAAATGTAAAGGTCTTACAGAAAATTGTGTAATGCTATTAATTGCAAGCCTCAGGCTCTTGAAAAAATTATATTTAGTTGTACCACTAAACCTATTTGGTGCAACAAATTCTATAATTTTTACCTTATCATTTGGCATAATCCAACTAAGTAACCCTCTAAACAATCTGTCTTGTTCGTTAAAACCTTTTAAAAAATCTACATATCTACGATCAATAAGCCTAAAATCAGGCATGCTTTCACCTATCTTTGTTTCAGAAAGTAAATTTAAAATCCAATAAAAAGCTTTAGCACAAAACTTATAAAGCTTTGAAGTTGCAACATTGTCTACTCTTTTAGTCAGCACAATTTCAGCACCATCATTCCATTCTTTTACCATTTGGGGAATATAAAGCGGAGGATGTTGCAAATCGGCATCCATAAAAATCACTGCATCACCTTTTGCATAATCCATACCGGCTGTCATAGCAATTTCATGTCCGAAGTTACGTTTTAGTTGAACGATTTTAACTCTATCATCTTTTAATAAAAGTTGTTTTATTTCTGACAATGTTTCATCTTTACTTCCATCATCAACAAAAAGCATCTCAAAATTTGTATTACTTACTGTATTAAGCTCTTTTGACAACTCTTTATGGAGCTCGGCAACATTTGTCGCTTCATTATAAGCCGAAATTACAATACTTACTGTTTTCATCGATTACCTCGTTTCTACGTTATAAAAACCATAGTAAATGGTCTTTCGTTTTATTTTACCGAACGGATTTTTAATTTCAAGTTCCAATGTTAAAGGATCTGATACATTATCCAAAATTTTTCTTATTGCCTCATACTCACCTTTGCCGGCAGTTATAATCAAAGCTCCTGATGAAACAAAATCTGTTTCATCAAACCACGGGTTTTTCTTAATATTTCCCCATATTATCGGCTTAGGTTCAGAGGGAGCATACAAAGCAACATTTGTTGTCCACCAAACATCTCCTGCAACATATTTAAACGGTTTTTTATTAGCATATTGATGATATATATTTTCCATCCTCAAAGCGTACTTTTCTGCTTGCAGATGTAGTTTATCACTTTTGTTAAATAAAATTACTGATACTAAAGCCACACTCATCAAAGCCATAATGATATAAACACCTTTCATCATACCAACTTTTATGCGGTCATTAAACTCTCTCGGGAAAAATTTAAACAATAAAATTCCAATCATATAAAGCACAGGAAATCCCCACATACTTTTTAGTTTAATTCCTCCTACAATACTGATCAATACCATAACCAAAAGTGGCAAAACACCTAAACAAAACAAAAAATGTTTATCAAATTTTGTTAAATCTATTTTTTCCTTGTTGACTTTGAATGAAGGTATAAAATAAATTAACAATGTACCGAGAGAAAACAATATTTGCGCACAAAAAAATCTGATCGGATAAATAATATGTCTTAAGATTGGCACATTATCAAATCCGGCTTTTGAACTACGTCCTAAAAAATAATCCATAACAAAAAAGTTATGTTCATATAGCCATAAAAAATGTGGTAAAAACACTAAGATACAAAATATTGCGCATATATAAGGCTTACAAGTTTTAAATTTTTGACGAGCATTGTTATCCAAAACCATTAACATCAACATACACAAAAGCAAAATACAGCTTACATACTTATTAAATAAATTTAATCCGGCAAATACACCTGTTAAAATCCAATCTGACATATTGTCTTTTTGCAAAGACTTATAAAAATAGTAAATTGTCATAGGCCAAAGAGCTAAAGATACTACATTTACATTAAATTCCATAGCACTATAACCGTAATAAATAACACCTTCTAAAAGCATAACCGAAAGAATGGATTTATCTTTTGATAAAAAACAATTTGCTAATTTATATATGTATATAAAAGCAAGTAAAATGCATAATTGACTTAAGGCATATATTCCATAATGAGCTGCACCAAACATGTTATAAGCCCAATAAGCCATATGTCCTGAAAGCGATGGATGTTTATTTGTCCCCCAGTCGCAATATTGTCCCCATATAATAGCCTCAACGCTATCCATCGGCAAAGAGCCACGCAAAAGAGGAAGCGAGCTCCATACTATGAAATGAATAAATAAAAAACAAGCTAATGGATATCTTTTTAAGAATGACATTTTTCATCACCAATAAAATTAATTTTTACTGATTGTACAACTATATACTGTTAAGTCAACAAATTTTACCTCTTTTGTAAGAGTAAAATAATAAAATTTATTTTTAAAACCAAAAACACCATAGCCATCTAAACTAAAGTAAAAATAGCCATGGTGTAAACAAAAAGCTTATTTTTAACTTCTGCCTTCTGCTCTGATAGGCATAGGTTGAGTTACACCTCTCGCAGAAGTGTTTTGAAAGTTTGGTGTCTTATGCATTTCTCCATCATCACCTCTGACAAGACCATATTTTTGCGCCATTGTTGTTTCGGCTTGTTCATGATTTGTCATAAACCTAGAAATAGCAGCCTGTTCAGATGTACTGAAAGTTTCACCGGCTTCTTGTCTTGCTTTAAGGTCACCATAAATATCATCATTCATTAAGAAAGATTTTACTGCCATTCTGTCCGCTGCCTTACTCGACCCTCCAAGTAATTCTTTAGCATCTGATAAATAATCTTGTTGTTGCATACCATATGCAGACGGTTCAGAAACAATATTGGCCTGAATGCGATATGCAGCACCATCTTTAGTAACCGATACTTCTTCAGGCAATTTAACCAAATTACCTTTTGCATCGTGATACATATGCTGATTTTTTATTGTTTCCTCGTGATTACGCATAAACTCTTTTTCTAAAGCATTTAGTCTATATCCATCTTCATACCGGTCTTTCATATCTTGATAAGCTTTGTCTTGAGCCTCAATATCAGATAAACCGCCATCTTTTAAGATTTCAACACCACCTTTGTTACATTCGTAAACAACGCCATCTCCAGCCTTGTGATTATAATCTAAAGAATCTGTTCGAACAAGCATTCCATTATCCGTGCGAGTAACTCCAAAATCTTTCATACTTTGTTCATGTTCAGATATAAATACACGTTCTCCGGCTGTAGGATTTTCTTTCGCTAATATTTCCTCATAAAGCGAGTGTTCTGACCAGATTTGACGTAATTGATTTTGGGCCGTCAACCTATCTAGTTGACTAGCATTGATACCAACCGCATTATCCGGCAACAACTCAGATTGCGTTGCTTGCGACATTGGTTTTACAGAAATTTGTTCATCAAAAATTACATTACCTGCCCCATCAGTAATCCGTATATCACACTCTCCGCCTGAAATATGTCGTGTTGCATGCACAGAACTTAAATCAACATTTTCAGGATTAGTTTCTACCTTAGGCTCAACAGTTTCCTGCGTTTGATTTATTTCAGCGCCTGTTGTTTCTGAACTCATATCAGCATATGTTGCATACAATGCTTCATTAAGTTTAGTTATATCTGCTTTGACATCAAGAATTGATATGGTCTTAACAAAACTTTGGGCTTCTTCGAAGGTCATAGGCCTTACGATATCATTTTTGCTTATTTTGAATGTACCGTTTCCTTTGTCATCAAACACCAAGCCTAATGCACCATCGTGGTTTGTTGCAGAATATCCGTTATCGCATCTGTCAAAACGAGCATAATACGAATATCCGCTAATAACATCTCCGTTGACTAAAGTTTTTTGTTCGGTTGCATGCAAAGACAAACTACGTGGGTTTTTAAAACCTAAGTCTTTTACATCTTTTAGGTATTCGTCTCTTAAGTTCAAACGAGGAGCGTTATCTTGTCCTTGCTCTTGTTGAGGATCCACCGGAGCTTGCTGTTGCCCCTCTTGAACCTGAACAGAATTTGTATCATCAATAACATTGCCATTTGCATCTCTGTGTGTTATAATACTCGGTTCATTAGATCTGTTAACTTGTGTCTGTGAAGTACCATCAGCATCTAAATATGTACTGGTATGGGTTCCATTGCCATCATCATGCGATATCACTAATCTACCATTAGTATCTGCACCGGTATCACGAGAAATTTCAAATGTTTCGTCCCCGATACGATAACGATCGGTACTCCATCCTTGATGATAAAAGTGTTCATGAGTTCCGTAACCGCGTTCAACCATAGCATCTAGTCTTCTGCCATAGGTATTGGCCGTATCAATGATGTCTTGTTGAATTTGCGGATCCAATTTATTTCCCAGAACATCTGTTTCATAAACTTCGTAATTTATTCTGGGAGTATCCGCAGAGTTAGAGTTATCAACCATAGCATTGTTGTCTCTGATTTCGGAAGAAAGGTTATGTAATTTTTCCACAAAACCATCATCTCCCGGTAGCCATCGGTCATCAGCTGACGGCTGAACAATATCTATTCCTGTAATAGGTGCTTCTACAACTGTTGCTTGCACAATCGTTGGATTAGGTTCTGATTCAATAGGTTTACCAAGATTATCCTGTAATGGCTCAACTTTAGGTGCTTGGTTTTCTGTCTTAGCATCAATATTTGTTGTTTCAAACGGATTATCACCAATATAGTTTCCTCTATCACTATAATCGTTCATCAAATCGCCTAATTTAGCAAATTGTTCCGGTGTCATAGACTGAATTTGCGATTCAAATTGAGCGGTTGTTTGGAACTCAACACCCAATGCATCAGCAACATAAGCCGGACTTTGCTCCATTGCCATCGCCAATTTGTATGCAAATTCTTCTTTGGTTTCAATGCCTTCCGGAAGCTTAATTTCACCACTATCAATGCGTGAATATAAACTGTTTTTTATATCTTCACCCAAAAATTTATCGGCACGATTATCCCAAAATTCTTTACTTGTATTTTGTGTATTGGCTTGTTGATCAGTATTTTCTTGTATAACCTCATCTGATCTAGGCTGATTTGTATCTTGTGCAGACTTATTATTAGCTAAAATTTTATCTTCAATATCTTGAATATTTTGAAGTGTTGTATCATCAATTTTAACACTATCTGTCACACTTGTACTATCTGTCACATTAGAAACAGAATCTGCAACAGTATCTCTGACTGATATACTATCATTTTGTTGTACGGTTTCTCTGTTTAACGAATCAAGTACCTGCTCACGATTAACAGTATCTGCAATATGTTCTCTGTTTAACGAATCAAGTACTTGCTCACGATTAACAGTATCCATAACCTGCGTCGGGTTGGTATTCTCGTGTGTCGGAGTTTGTGTATCTATAACAGGTTGATTGTAACTATTACCAGCATTTTCCACATTGTCAACCACAACAGCGTCAGCACCCGCACCGACCAAGGCTTCGGCACCCATTTGACCGCCGAGCATACTTGCTCCAAAGCTTACTGCAGATGTCACATATGCCTTAAGTCCTGCCGCAAAAACACTCTTTTGTTTATATTTCGGAAGATGTTTATTGGCTTCTATTACCTGTTGTCTGGCAATGGCAGCTTGTTTACTTGCACCGGCTAAAGCCAAAGAGATACCTGCTGCTGATTTTGCCTTCATAACTAAAGGTCCAACCGCAACTCCCATTGCACCAAGTCCGGAAATTGCAACCGTTGAAGCACTAAGAAAAGCACCTGCCATTCTTAATTTATTATTTTTGGCATATTCTCTAAATGTAAGCTGTCTTTTGCCATCTGTTTCAATAGCAAGTTTTGCTTTTTGGGTTTTGAAATCTTTACATATTCCCCAAGCCTGATTGGCAAATGACACCGTTGCAACTGCAGCCATTGCAGCAGGTCCAACTGTCGATGCGGCAACAAAAGCAGCACCCCAAGCAAGACTTTTGAGTACATTTTTTGCAACCGTATATTTGTTTCCGTATTGTTCAGTGCACGATTTATCAAAAGCTGCAATTTTAGCTCTAACCTTATCGATTTGTCCTTTCAAACTCGGCCTTTTGCTTTCCAAAACATCGTTTGCCGACATATGGCGCATAACCTGAGCCGCATAATATCCGGTGAAACTCGATTGATTAATATCAATTTTACCTACCGCCAAATCTTCGGTAAGCTTATTAAAATCTTCTCTTGTAGCACCTTTTGCCGTTCTGTCGGCTTGTGCAACAGCCAAAATATGTTTATTCAAACGAGCCGCATATTCTTCGGCAAACCTTCTTGCATCAATCGATGATCCGGGAGGAGTTGTATTGGCTAAAAATACTTCCGTTTCAATACGAGCCAATTCTTTCAACCTTGCAATTTCACTGTCTTTGCTATCTTGCTTAACCGATTTACGACCAAACAGTTGCAAATCACCCTTAACATTGATTTGTTCTAAACTTGCTTGCGCCTCTTTCATCTCGGGATATAAAAACCCGTTTCTTTCTTGATAAAAGTTTTGCAAATATGCATCGGCATTTTTAACGGCAACATTGTCCGGATTGTTTTTTTTCAGCTCATCAACGATTAACCTTAAATCACCATAAGCAAAGGGGATAAGAGTTAAACGATAATCCAAACTTGCCAAATCGGCTATTTTTAACCTTGCTTCATCTAAAAGCTTGTTCTTTTCTTCCGGTGACAGATTATTATATTCCGGTGAACGCAATGCTCCAGCATATGCTTGCAAAACCGGAATGAAAGTTTTTTTACGCCAATTATCAAATTCTTTTCCGGTCCATGTAGCCGCGTTAGGTTTATCTATGCGAGCAAAAAAGTCTGTCTTTTCAAGTTTTTTTAATTCATCATAGTTTGTGGCTATTTGTTCATCAGACTGCAAATGTTCATTATCAATTCCATATTCTTCTTCAAAGCTTGCAATATTTTGGTCAACCTTTACCAGTGCGGTTAAAATTTCAGGTTTTATACTATATGTTGCATTTAACATCTCTTGCCACTTATATGAGTCTTTAATATCCAAAATAAGCTTTTTACCCTCATTAACTTCTTTTGCTTTAAGCTCTACATATTCCTCAATTAAATCTATTTGTGTATAATCATTTTCTTTTCTGGCAGCTTTAAGTGTCATCGTAAGTTGCTCATAGCTTAATTTATCAAACGATTGAAACAAACTTTCTTTGTCGATAACAGGCTCTTCTTCAGATGTAGATTCTTCCGCAACAGGTTCAGGTTGGGGTTCTTCAACCATAGGCTCGGGTTCAGGCTCAACATTTTCAGGTGCCGGTTCACCAACCCCAACATCTTGAATTGTTCCTGTCCCCTCATTCACTCTGCTTTCCATAGCCTCACGAACTTCGGGCTCTAAATCGGCCTTTTCATCTTCGGACAAATTATTATAAGCATTCTTTACGATATTATCCACGGCTTCCATAATATGCAAATCTTCCATACCTAAATCATTTGCCATTTCATTTAAGAAAGCCGCAGTTTCAATATCAACACCTTCAACCTTTGCGTTCGGATTAGACCTTAACATATTCAACACTTCTTGCGCTTTTTCTTGAGGTGTTAACTCCGGCTCAGGCTCTAAGTCTTTGTCGATAACAGGCTCTTCTTCAGATGTAGATTCTTCCGCAACATGTTCAGGTTGGAGTTCTTCAAACATCGGCTCGGGTTCAGGCTCAACATTTTCAGGTGCCGGTTCACCAACCCCAACATCTTGAATTGTTCCTGTCCCCTCATTCACTCTGCTTTCCATAGCCTCACGAACTTCGGGCTCTAAATCGGCCTTTTCATCTTCGGATAAATTATTGTAAGTATGTTTAACAACATTATCAATAGCTTCCATAATGTACAAATCTTCCACGCCTAAGTCATTTGCCATATTATTTAAGGTTGATGCGGTTGCCAAATCAACTCCCTCAATCTGTGCATTAGGGTTGTTCCTGAGTGTTTCTAAAATCTCTTGGGCTTTTTCTTGTGGACTTTTTTCGGGAGTAAGTACTAACTCAAGGTCAGGCTCAATTTCTTCAACAATCGGCTCGGGCTCAGTCTCTTCGGCAGATATAACATCATCACCGGAAACAGCAAAATCTGCTTCGGAAAACTCATAACCCAAAGGATATCCCTCATCTGTTTGAGTTTGTTGTTGCAATTCTTCTCGTCTTTTCATAATTGCAACATCATATTCCAAATCTAAGGGCTGACCTTCAACAAGCTCTATCAACTCATCAAATTCTTCCTGACTAAGTGTTTCAATTTTTGAAAGCAACTCTTGTGTACGGGTGTTTTCTGCCATTTTATCGTCTCCGAAATAATAAAAAATTCAATTGTTATCAGGTTATCAAATTTTTCTCACTTTTGCAACAAAAAAAAACACAACTTTTGTCAAATTAATTTAAAAAACGGAAGGCAGGATTTAATCCTGCCTTAACATCAAGCGCAAACTTCCTGAAACCATTTTGCATCTATAGGTGCATCAATATCATCAAGCAAATCGTTTATACCGAGCTTATACTCGTGTCTTAAAAGGATTTTACTTGTAGCCTTTGAACGCAACTGACATTCAATAGCAACCTTGTTACCTGTTTCATTTGACACATATGAGGAGCTGACAAAACTCCTATTATCCTCAACATCTTTTTGTAAAATTGAAGAAAGCTTGTGTTTGATAAACATTGGTTCCACATACCTGTGAGCTGTCACTTTAGTTGTCTGGTTAAATACTTCCAAACCATCAGCACGACTGTACACCTTACAACTGACTTCCCTTGCTTTCAGGTTTAATTCCATCTTAACCACATAGTTTGCGGTTTCTTTTGTAAATGTATAATACATAGGCAACATAATTTAGATTTGTCGCGATTGTAACATTTTGCGACAATTTGTCAAGAACTATTTTACAAACCGTTCAACCAATCGTTTATTTTGTTATCAACCGCTTTATCATATTTTTTATCCAAATTATTAAATGCCATGCCCTCAAGGATTTGAGCATTATTTGCGTTTGTTTTAAAATCGGCAAAAGAAGTACCGAAATTACTGCCTTGTGTTGAAAAAGGAACAACTTTTTTACCCGCAAAATCGGCTTTTTGCAAAAAGGATAATACCGGAGTTGCAATGGTATACCACCAAACCGGAAAACCGACAAATATGGTATCATAGTTGGCAAAATCGGGCATATCAGTATTGATTTCGGGATATGTTTTTTCACTTAATTGTTTTTTGATTTTAAGATAAAATGACGGATTTAGCTTAATTTGTTCTTTGGTCTCAATTTTAAAAACATCGGCATTTGTTTTTTGCGCAATATTTTGTGCTATGCTTTCGGTATTGCCGCTTAAAGAATAATACACCACCAAAGTTTTACCTAAATTATTGTTATATTCAATTTCTCCATTAATATACGCAGCTAAATCTTTTTTGTTTTTCTGGCCTACCTTATACAAATGCACACCGCCGGTGACCATTCCCACAACTACCATTATAACAATAAGTACCAAAATATATTTTAACATACTTTTCTCCTTTAATTAAAAAATTCCCCTTAAAGTCCTGAGATTTTAAGGGGAACGAGTTTGTTATATCAATTATTTAACTTCTTCATAATCGGCATCAACTACTTTTTCATCATTTCCGGTTGTATTTGCACCGGCTGATGATGTATCAGCAGGATTCGCCTCACTTTGAGCCTTATACATTGCCTCACCAAGCTTTAAAGAAGCCTGCATCAAAGCATCGCTTTTTTCTTTGATAACAGCGGTATCCGTGCCGTCTAAAGCAGTTTTCAAAGCGTCGATTGCACTTTCAATCGCACTCTTATCGGTTGCAGAAATTTTATCGGCATTTTCCTTTAAGGTTTTTTCGGTTGAGTGCATCAAAGCCTCCGCCTGATTTCTGGTTTCAACTTCTTCTTTTTTCTTTTTATCAGCTTCAGCATTGGCTTCAGCATCTTTTACCATTTTTTCGATATCTGCATCTGATAATCCGCCCGATGCCTGAATTCTGATAGCTTGCTCTTTGTTGGTAGCCTTATCTTTTGCTGAAACATTAACTATACCATTAGCATCAATATCAAATGTAACTTCAATTTGCGGCATACCACGAGGAGCCGGCGGAATACCCACCAAATCAAACTGACCTAAAAGTTTGTTGTGTGCGGCAATTTCTCTTTCACCTTGGAACACTCTGATAGTAACTGCGGTTTGTCCGTCTTCGGCAGTTGAGAACACTTGAGATTTGCGTGTCGGAATTGTTGTGTTTCTATCAATTAAACGAGTAAATACGCCACCCAATGTTTCAATACCTAGTGACAATGGAGTAACATCTAAGAGCAACACATCTTTAACATCACCCATTAATACACCGCCCTGAATTGCAGCACCGACAGCCACAACCTCATCAGGGTTAACACCTTTGTGCGGTTCTTTACCGAAAATTTCTTTAACTTTTTCTTGAACTTTTGGCATACGAGTCATACCGCCAACCAAAATTACTTCGCTGATTTCCGAAGCGCTTAATCCAGCATCGGACAAGGCCTTACGACAAGGCTCAACTGTACGGTCAATCAAATCATCAACCAAAGATTCAAGCTTTGCACGAGTAAGTTTGATATTAAGATGTTTAGGACCTGTTGCATCGGCGGTAATAAACGGCAAGTTTACATCGGTTTGTGTTGCAGACGAAAGTTCGATTTTTGCTTTTTCGGCAGCTTCTTTCAATCTTTGCAATGCCAAACGGTCGTTTTTAAGGTCAATGCCTGATTCTTTTTTGAATTCATCAGCCAAATAATTTACAATGCGTTGGTCAAAGTCTTCACCACCCAAGAATGTATCACCGTTTGTAGATTTTACTTCAAATACACCATCGCCGATTTCCAAAATTGAAATATCGAATGTACCACCGCCAAGGTCATAAACAGCAATTGTTCCGGTTGCTTTTTTATCCATACCGTAAGCAAGAGCGGCAGCAGTCGGCTCATTAATGATACGCAACACATCAAGACCGGCAATTTTACCTGCATCTTTTGTTGCCTGACGCTGAGAATCGTTAAAATATGCCGGCACGGTAATTACGGCTTTTTCTACTTTTTCACCCAAATAACTCTCAGCATATTCTTTGATTTTTTGCAACACGATAGCCGAAATTTGTGACGGAGCATATTTTTCGTTCTTCACTTCAACCCAAGCATCACCGTTGTCACCCTGAACAATTTTAAACGGAGCGGTTGCTTTATCTTTTTGCACCTCAGCAGAATCAAATCTGCGACCGATTAAGCGCTTAATGGCAAACAATGTATTTTCAGGGTTTGTAACTGCCTGACGTTTTGCAGCCGCACCGACCAATCGTTCAGCATCCGTAAATGCCACCATAGAAGGAGTTGTGCGTGCACCTTCGGAGTTTTCCAAAACTTTTGCTTCAGAACCGTCCATAACGGCAAAGCAAGAGTTTGTTGTTCCTAAGTCAATACCAATAACTTTATTACTCATTTATAAATTCCTTATTCCTATAATTTTAATTTGTTTCTAAAAGGTTATATAGGTAGCACTTTTTATTTAAGCAAGAGGTAAAATGTTTTTTTTGAAATTTTTTTATAAAAAACATTTTTCATCATTTTTAATTAAACAGTAAAATCTCATCTTTGTATGTGCAAAAAGGGCGGTATAAAACCGCCCTTACAGATGAAAAAATATCATACTATTTAGTTGATTTTCTAGTTGTTTTTTTAGCAACTTCCAATTCAGAAGTGCAATGTGGACAACGAGTTGCCGCAATGGCAATTTCCGAGCAACAATAAGGACATTTTTTTGTTGTCGGAGCAGCTTTGGCTTCTTCTTTTTTCTCAGCCGCAACCATTTTTTCTTGTAATGTATTGATTGCCTTAATCAAAATAAACACAGCAAACGCAACAATGATAAAGCTGATAACATTGTTGATAAACATACCGTAATTAATGGCAACTTCATCATTTAACATCAATTTCAAATCAGAAAAGTCAACTTTTCCGAGCAACACACCAATAGGCGGCATAATTACATCTTTAACCATAGAATCAACAATTTTACCGAATGCGGCACCAATGATAATACCGACAGCCATATCGATAACATTACCACGCATGGCAAACTTTTTAAATTCATTAATAAAATTTTTCATATAAGTTACTCCAAAATTCAATTAGTTACTGTTAGTGTTTTTATAAACTTTACAAAGAAAAGTCAACTTCCTGATTATGTTTTCAACAAGCAATCAACTATTAAAATTTAAGCCCCAATCGGTATATCGTGCGGGGTCTTCACTCCAATTTTCACGCACCTTGACAAACAAAAACAGATGTATTCTATCCTCGAGCATTTCTTCCAATTCTTTTCTTGCCGATTGTCCGATTTTTTTAATCATAGACCCGCCCCTGCCCAAAACTATGGTCTTTTGACTGTCTCTTTCAACATAAATCGTCATCTCGGCTCTTACCGAATTGTCTTGTCTTCTCTTCCACAATTCCGGCTCAACCGTTATGGAATATGGCAACTCTTGTCTTAAATATAAAAACAACTTTTCTCTTACAACTTCTGCAGTCAAGAGTTTTAAGGGCATATCAGATATTTGGTCTTCGGGATAATACCACGGGCTTTGAGGCAAATTATCAGCCAGATATTGATAGAAATCTTCAATGTTTTGTCCCGTTAAAGCCGATACCATAAAAGTTTCACGAAAGTTTCCGACAGCATTAATTTCGGCGCTTAAACCCAACAGTCTTTCTTTTTGAATTAAATCAACCTTGTTTAGCACCAAAGCTGCTTCAATCTTGTTCTTATTAAGCTTATTTACAATGGCTTTACTTTCATCATCAAAACCTCTTTTGGCATCAACCACCAAAACTACAATATCGGCATCATTGACACCGCTCCAAGCCGATGCTACCATGGCTCGGTCAAATCTGCGCTTAGGCTTAAAAACCCCCGGAGTATCCAAAAATACAATTTGCGTATTATCATAAATACCTATGCCTTTGACTATTGTTCTCGTGGTTTGAGCTTTTGGTGATACGATAGAAACTTTTGAACCTACAAAATTGTTGGTAATGGTAGATTTTCCGGCATTGGGCGCTCCGATAAGGCTGACAAATCCGGCTCTGGAAGGTTTATTTTTTTGCATTTTCACCTTCCAACTTCTTAATCATTCTCAATGCAGCATTTTGCTCGGCAAGTTTTTTGTTTTTACCGCTTCCTACCGCCTCTCCTAAACCATCAACAACAACTTTAATAAAAAAATACGGTTCGTGCTCAGTTCCTTCTTTTCTTACCATTTCATAAACCGGATTAGCGGCTTTATACCGATGAGCAAGCTCTTGCAATGCAGTCTTGTTGTCCTTAATCGGGCTTTGTGAAGCATTTATCAAATATTTCCAATGCCTGTCAACAAACTCAATGGCCGTTTCAAAATTACTGTCCATGCAAATAGCTCCGATTATGGCTTCAGCCACATCACAAAGCACATTTTCATTATGGCAAATTTCTTTAGGCTCGGCCAAAATATATTCATTAAGCCTTAATTTTAAGGCAACTTCGGCCACTGTTTCTTTTCTGACCAATCCGGTATGCCTTGGCGACAATAACCCTTCCGCATCTTTATCAAATGTCTTAAACAACAAATGAGCCATAGCCATACCCAAAACCCTGTCTCCGACAAACTCAAGTCTTTCGTAGTTTTTTGCGACATTTCCGGTTATACTGCTATGAGTAAGAGCCTGTTTAAGAAGCGCTTTGTTCTTAAAACAATATCCTAAAATTTGTTCCAGTTTATCCATATATCAGTTCTACTTTAATGTGTCAAAAATTTTGGACCAACGAACCATCTTCGGCCAAGTCCAAGGCTTGTACCAAGCTCCCTTATCATTATGTGAATAGAACAAGAATCTGGCTTTACCGACCAAATTTTCAAGCGGCACGAAACCCACACTCACCCTGCTGTCATCTGAACGGTCACGATTGTCACCCATCACAAAATAATGCCCTTCGGGTACCGTAACCTTTGTCGTATTATCAACTTTGCGTTCAAAATCAGATATTTCCAAAATGCGATGTTTAACGCCGTTTGGCAAAGTTTCTTCATATTCGGTGTAAGTTTCGGGACGTACAACAAATTCATCAAGCTTATATTCACCGATTTTTTCTCTTTCAACCGGTTTATCGTTTATATACAAAATACCTCGTCTGACCTCAACGGTATCCCCCGGAAGACCGATAACTCTTTTAATAAAATCAGTCTTATTATCAACCGGAAACTTAAACACTACAATATCGCCACGTTCAGGCTCACTTGCCCAAATCCGACCCTTAATCGGCATTAAGCTTGCCGGAAAAGAGTGTTTTGAATAGCCGTAAGTATATTTTGTAACAAACAGATAATCTCCCACTTCCAATGTCGGATACATAGACCCTGACGGAATCCTGAACGGCTCAATTAACAAGCTTCTGATTATAAGCGCAATCAAAACTGCAAAAAACACAGTTCTTAATGTTTCACCCAAAGTTTCTTTTTTCTTTTCTTCTTTCATTTTCTTTCTTCTGTAAATTATTAATTTAGCCCCATATTATACATTTATTTTCTTATATCAAGCATTTTATCAGATTTTTTGACTGTTAATATTGGCTTTTAACCCTCCATTTACATCTTCAAATTTTGTAAGCCTTGAAACAATATCTTTTACCTGTTCGGGAGTATAATTTCGATAACAAAAATCTAAACGATAAAAATCCGCCCTAACCTCTTTTGCTTCATTGGCAAAACACAAAGGATTGTCATTAAACATCATAACCTGACAATTTTTAGATATGGCGACATATTTCCTGCCGTCTTTTTTCAGTTCAAAAGTCTTGATACCGCCTTTGCAATTTTTACAATCATTATCCCTTATGCAACCGGAACTTATGAACAACGGGGCATCTTGATAAACGACAAAACAAGCACTTAAAGAAACACATTCGCTTAAAACTTTAATATTGTTCAAAGTATCCTCAATAGCAAAACACACTCTTGAAACCCCACATTCTTTTGCTGTTTCGGTTGCTTGAGAATTGAGCATATACAAATATGATGATAGCGAAATATCAAGTTTTTCTGTCGGCAAAATGCCAAAACCCCAATAGTTGCCGATTTCCCATTTTTTATAACCGTTTTCAAGAAGTGATTTTATAACCCTTTCAAAAACTTGAGGTTTACGACAAACTTCCGGTAAAGCAATGCGAACTTTATTTTTGGGCAAAGCTTTTATTTCAGAGACATCGGAGTTTGGCTCTATCAGATATATAATTTCGGCAAACTCGTTTAAATCAAGCTCTTGCAAACACTTTAGATTATCGGTTTTGATTATAAATCCTTTAAGGTTCTTACTTTCCTTTTTACTGATTTCAGGCAACTTGCCTTGTTTATAATCCGGCTTGATTTTTGCATATAAATCTCGTCTTAATTCATTGATTTTTGATACCGGTACAAAAAGCTCATCAGGGTTATTGATTTCAATTGATTTTAAGCAAAATCCGGTTCCTCCGGTTTTTTCAAAAGATTGCTTAAAAGCATCTTCAACTTTTGTTATATCTTGCGCCTTATCAAAAATTCCGCCAATTTCAGAAACAAAATTATCATATCTTGCCAATATGTTATATTGACAAACTTCAACTCTTACATTAATATCCTTTAAGTTTAAAAATTCATTCGGTTTAGGTTTTATATATGGGTATGAGGATTTAACATCACTTGATGAAGCTAAATAAACATCAAGCCCTTTTTCCAAATACGGATATTTTTTTGGCAGTTCTATTTGAACAACATCTCCGCTATTAGCCTCAAAAACATTTTTGCCGTTAAGTTTTATGTTTTGGATTGAAAATCCGAAAGGTTTTTCATTGCCTTTAACATCAATCTGCAAACCGTCAAATCTTGCGATATTATGATTTAGTTTCAGTTCAATGCCAAACTTTGATACTTCGGAAATTTTACCAATTAAGAGTCCCCTGTGGCCGACAAAATTGCGGTCAATAATGTCTTTTGATTTTCCGTTAAAATGAAATTTGCACCACGGCCGTGAAAAAATCTGCTTAATATTTTCTTCTTTTTTATAATCTGCACCCTTATCGTCTAAAATATGCCTGTAATAGTCGGTGACGGCGGCAACATAGAGAGCACTTTTCTTGCGTCCCTCAATTTTAAGTGATGTAACCGGCATTTTTAAGATATCAATACCAAGAGCCATATCTTTCATTGAAAAGAAATGTTTGTTGATTTCGTTTTTTTCAAAACAAGCTCTGCATGGATACAAACATTTTCCTCTGTTGGCGCTTCTTTTTGTTTCAAGTGCCGAAAATTGGCACAAACCGCTATAAGAATAACACAATGCCCCATGAATAAAAGCTTCGGTTTCCAAGCCTTCAATTGAGGCAATTTCTTTAATTTCTGGCAAAGTCAATTCACGAGCCAATACAACTCTTGTAAAGCCGAGACTTTTTAAAAACAAAGCGCCTTCTTTATTATGAACGGCCATTTGTGTACTGGCATGAAGTTCGAGTTCGGGATAAGTTTTTTTAATTATACGAGCCACACCCAAATCTTGCAAAATTACAGCATCTATTTTACATTTTGAACAAACATCAAGAGTTTTTAATAAATCAGGCAATTCATCTTCTTGCACGACCGTATTGATTGCGGCATACACTTTGCGCCCCAAATGATGTGCATAGGCCGTAAACTGATTTAAGTTATTTTCATCAAAGTTTGTAGCAGTTGCACGAGCCGAAAATTTTTGCAAGCCCAAATAAACCGCATCTGCACCATAATACAGAGCTGCATATCCCGCTTCAATGTCACCTGCAGGTGCCAAGAGTTCTTGTTTCATATAAATTCCTTAAAGCAAATTTTATTTATTTTTCTTGATATAACATATAGTTTTAAAAAGCAAGAAATTAAAACCAAACAACAACTATATAGTCAAAAAAAAACCACCGGCCTAAAAATATATCTTAATTGATACATTTTATCAGCGGGTGGTTTTTTGTTATCTTCTAAGATACTTGAAGTATCCGTTTTTGATTACCCAGAAGATGTTTTTGTTGAACTGTTTGTAAAAAACAACCACCTCCGGATTAATTTTACACCAAGCTTCAAAATCTTCTTCAGTCAGCTTTCCTGCCAACTCCAAAAGATAATAGCCTTTGTTTCCGTAAGCTTTAAGGCGGTCCGTAAAAGCATCATCTTTGAAAATGAACATTGCATCATCTCTGACAAAGATGAATGTGTATGCCCTATCAACCAGTGCCGCAAATCCATCTTCGGTTTGTGTCAAAAAAAGAAGCATATCCTTTCTTTCTTCATCAGAACAGAATGCTACGATACGAGCAAAAAAGATGGCATAAAAACCGTATTGCGCACATTCTTTGAGTGTAAGATGGCTCTCCAAAAAGCCCTTGCCTGTCGGAAACTTTTTCAAACCATTTATGACAGTATCTCGGTCATATTTTTCAAGAACAACTGTCATCAGTTCTTCTGAAGAAATAATGCTCTCAAAAAAGCTATCACTCAATCCGAATGACTGATGAAGTTCATCGAGCCTTGCTTCCAAGCGCTGTCGTTCCTGCTTTTTCTTTTCATCTTGTTGTTTTTGGGCTTCAGAAATAATCTTTTGGCATAAATCAGTTGCGGCCTTATCTCCCAATGCCTTTTTCAAGACATTCATCTTTGCCGAATTTGAAAAACTTTTCTTGAATAAGTCTTTGTCATAAGGCATAATTTGGGCAAACAAATGCTGTGCACCAACCCGATATAAAAGCTCCAAAAGCTCAAGCGTTACTGCATAACCGTCTTTAACAAGTTGTACAACCTGTTCATATTCACCAAAACGGGTAACCTGTACAATTATATCCCATTGCCTGGCAACGGATACATCTTTGGTATAGTTATTCATAATATAATAAAAATTTGATTTCTAAGCCTGAATTTAGCTTATTTAACAATGGTTGTCAATAAAAACTTGACAAGTTTTTTTAGACAGATTATATTTAGTTATATTTTAAATTATTTACACATTATGGCAGATTTAACAAATACTTTTGACGGCATTGATATGAGTGCCTATGATGATGTGTGCATTATGCATCTTAACCAGATTATTTGCATTAAGGGAAACAAACCGGAAAATTTAAAATTTATTCCGATGCCTGTTCCTTTTGTGATAGCAGTGAAATACGATTGCGGACAACCGTATTATTCGATATTTCAGATGCAAAGAGATAATTTCAGGTTGATTGGGAGCGGAGAAAAAATCACAACCTCTGATGATGGTTCGATTTTCCTTTGCGATACAAAAAAAACTTGAAAACGGTGAAGAAGAAAGCATTATCTACCAGTTGGTTTTGAATGAGGAGGGCCGCTACTACAAAGTGGAGATTTTTAAGGTTTCATTTTTTAAAAATACCCGATTATGAAAGCCAAAAATCTTAAAAGATTGATGCTCATTTTGTTGACCATCATCTTTACGCCTTTTATAGTCTGGATGGCTGTAACCGGTCAAAACCTTGCCGCCGCTTTAATTGCGGTGTTCTACTTACAGCTCTTTATTTATATAAGAGCCAAATTCTAATTTTAAGGGGGAATACATCCCCCTTTTTTGTTGCAACAAAAAACATGTAAAACGCGTGGAGCTTTTTTATAGCTTTATACACTAATTAATCATCAATATATGCCTCAAATCTAAATCTGCATATAGTTGAATCTGTGCAAAATTCACACATCTCGGCAATTGTATCATTATCGACATCTTTTAGACAAGTTTGATTTGCACCGCCGCAATATTTGTTTCCGTACCACCTAATTCCAAACTGTTCCGAGGCACTATCAGCAGTATGTTTTCCTACATATAATGAATGAACGGTATCGGAATATTGTTTGGCCAAATTTACAATATTATGACAAATCTCAAAATTTCTTACTTTACTTAATCTTACAGATATTAAGACAGTTTTACAAATAGGAGTACAGTTGTTAGTTACTATATATACTTCATTTCCAAAGGCATCATAAAGTATAGTATCATCATTTTCAACAATCATTTCTTCCGGAATTTCTCCCATTTTCTTAAAATATGGAACGATTTGTACATGTTGCTCGTCAAATTTCCATTCTGCTTTATATCGTATAAAAACATCGTATAAATGAGATAACTGCTCAGTTTGCTTATTTAACTTATATTTTTCCATCGCTTTTGAGTAACCTGTGATACCACCGACGGAAAGAACACCAATAATTGCAAGAACACCTAACATTTCAACCATTGAACGACCGATTTGATTATATTTTTTTCTCATCAACTAACTCCTATAATATATTTTGAGCTC
>JAFTYO010000017.1 GCA_017464685.1 Alphaproteobacteria bacterium | reverse complement strand
TAGATGAAGAAAAAATCAAACATTATGTTGAGTTTCAGGGACGACAGGATTTAGGTCAGCTTCGTCTGAAGCTGTAATGAAAAGGCTCTCTTTTGAGAGCCTTTTCTATAGAACCCCCAGTTTACTGGGGGATATCTATTTTTAATATTCTTCTTTGCATAGACGTAAAGAGCTGCCACGGCTTTTTGTTTTGCATCGTTGCTCTTAAAATTTAATTCGTTCACATTATCTACTGTTTTAGAATAATAACCGAGTAGAGAGCGAATGCCTTTAATCACAACTTTGCTATCGGACACCATAAAGTCTTTGTAGTTGAATTTAGCTCCATCAAAAACTTTTTTTGAAGTCTGTTTATAGGTAGACTTCGACACCTTTTTATTATGTTTTACCATAATATTATCTACCATTTCAGTTCTGATTAAGTAATAAAAAGTTTATATCGGATTTCAGAACCTCAATCCAATCTAAACAGCAAACCAACTTGTTTGATTTGATGCTTTTACTATAGCATAAAACGCTGAAAAAGTCAAAAGAAGGAAATGTTTAAACTTGTTTTTAAAAAAATAAAATCATTCTAAATAAATTATAATGATATTTATTTAAAGTAAGTAAAATAAAGAAATTTGAATTTTTATATTTTGAATTTTTAATAAAAAATCATTATAATAAAACTATAACGATTTTGATTTTTTAAAACCCCAAAAAAAGATGATGAAAATGGGGTGAAAAAAGGCTAATTTTCGATGATTTTTAGCTCAGAATCGGTAAATTTTGGTAGAATCGGGGTAGACTCCTTGAAATTAAAGGTTTCAAGGTCTGATTCCTTTAATACAGCCCAGTCGGTTTCTGTATCAGCATATTTACGATTGAGGTCAGTCAAAACTCTTTGTGCATATAAAGTGTAGCCTATAATATCGTGGTATTTTTCAAATATTTTAGTGTTATCTAAATTAGATACGGCATTTTCAAAGTTGCTTTGATTCAGAACTTTTTTATCTTCCAAGTTACGAATTTGAATACGGTGATGCTTGATTAATGTATAAACATAGCCAAAAATAAGTGGAGCAATAGCAATATATTCTTTGCGGGCTTTTTCTATCTTATCAAAACTTATATTTATTATTTTTCTCTCTTTATTCTTGTCTTTTTTATCTTTATTGTCTTTTTCTATGGCAAAATATAGCTGATTAGTGAGTTTTCGTGCAGTCATCATAGCGTGCTTTGCTTCGGGGCGTTTTGCTAATCGTAATAAGTTATATGTTAAAAAATACACGGTCATTATAGCAGAAGCATTGTCAAGCAAGTGAATTTCAAGGTCTTTATAGTTCATACCATACGCAAGGTTATAATCTCCATCATTTTGTTCATAGGATTGATATTCTGCATTATATAAGTCAAAAAAATGATTAGGGAGCTTTTGGTGTTTGAGGGCATATATTTTAAATCTTCTTCTCATTAATGGAGCTGGGGTTTTATCTTCTTTTCTAATACGGTTACGCAAAATATCTTCCATCAGCATAAAAGATACAGCAACTTTAAATTGCACCAATTCATCATCATTTTTGGCAGCAATATATGCAAGAAGATGGTAAATAATATTTTTTTTAGCAGTAATAATAGAATTTCTGGTTATTTCACTATTAAAATAAGGTGTGGTAATTATCGGCATATTCCATAGCTCCATCATATATAAAGATGACTTAAATCTAAACCATCAAAGGTTAAATTTTCGGAAACGGTTTTATATAGTTCTTTGGCAGAGATACTGCCATAATGTGATGCCAAACTTGAACCTTGATCCCAACCACCCAAAATAACAACTCTTTCATGCGGAACCTGATGGTTACGAAGTTCACTGCGGAAAGTGTGTCTAAATGAGTGCGCAACGTGTTTAGGTAAAAATTTATCGTCATTATTATCAATCGTTTCATTAAGTTTATCCAGCAGTCGATTAAAAAACTTTGATACGCTGGCTGATAATTCACCACGGCAATTCGGCACAAGTTCGGGGAATATGCGCTGGGTTTTGTTGGTAATGTCATTTTTTTGTTGTTCAACATATTGCAGAAAGCCACATTTAATTAACGTCGGGTGTATCGGTATAATTCTGATGGCATTGGCGGTTTTAACCCGTTTTCCGTTTTTATCGTTAATACTGAAACAAACAACGTCATCTTTAGTAATAATATCTGCGGTGGTGAGTTGGCATATTTCATTAAGTCTCATACCAGAAAATAAGGCGATTAAAGGCACCCAGTAAAAGCCATCACGATAAATCTTGTCACCAGCTTTGAAACGCCCAAGACGATTATTCAAACATCCACGGTAGACCGTCGAGTGAAATATAATATTGAGCTGATTAATTGAAAAAGGTAGGTATTTGTCTTGGTTTTTATTGATGGTAATTGATGGGATTTCCACTTCTTCCATTGGGTTTTCTTCAATAAATTTCTTTTGCTTTGCCCATTTAAATATTGAGCTTAATGTGTGAATGTAATCTGTTTGTGTCTTTTCGGAAAGAGTAGGGGCTTTGTTATGTTTTGCCATATTGATTGCTTGGATGATGGTTTTTCCTTTGGTTACACCTTCACCAAAACGTTTCGGTATATAGGGAATGTTTTGTATCACGTCATTTAAATCATCAGCGGTAATTTGTCGTATGGGTTTGTTTTTCCCGATTATTTCAGCAATCAACTCCATTTTAGATGCCACACGTTCTTTAGTTGCGTCAGATGTTTTGTTGCGTGATACAGTTTGATTATAATGTTTAACAACTTGCATCAAAGACATATCGGGTTTGTGTTGTTTCTTTTGTTTGAGTTCGGCTGATATATCCAGTTGCTTAAAATACATACGGTCAATAAGGCTGGCATCAATTTCACCACAATAGCCATTCAAAAACTCAATAAGATACCGTAAAAGCTGAATTTTCGCCCTCATAAAAGCATTAAAAATCATTTCGGCGCAAGTTTTGGTAGGTGTCGCAAGTTGTTTTTCTTGGAAGTAATTATTGGTTTCTGCATATATATCTTGGTAGTTACGTTGGAGGTATTTGTATTCGTAAGCAGAAAGGAGGTTTTGAAAATATTTGCGTTCTTCCATTCGATTTGCGCCATTTAATAATCTTCGGCTTTCAGTATGGGACTTTTGCATCAACCAGTCATAAGCGTGTAATTCGGCTTCTTCCTCGGTATATTCAACTTCTCGGCAAATAATAGGTGGCTCAGGTTTTGGTGGTGTTTTGGGAGTAGTAGTTTTTTGGATATGTTTAAGTTTTTCCAAGTCATTTAATATTCGTTGTCGTATCGCCATCGTTTCAAGTTCAACCCGAAGTGAGGCAATTCGTCGGTCTTTGGTGTGTAATGATTGCCATATTTGCTTGCGGTGGTAGATAGGAACAAGTGATTTAGGAATATTTATAACAGCATAATAAATGGAGTTACGTTTAAAAAGCATCAAATTCACCTCATAAAATAGGCTAAAATTTGACATTAAACATTAGCAACTTTAGGTTAAAAAAATTGACGTCTGCAATTAGCAAGACGTCTAAATTTTGATAAATTTTTGTAAATATTCTGTAAAATCAAATACTTACAAGGTGTTGGCTGGGGCGGCTGGATTCGAACCAACGAATGTCGGCACCAAAAGCCGATGCCTTACCACTTGGCGACGCCCCAATATCTTTTGGTAAGGCTACTTATACAATATTTTTTCATAAATGCAAGAACTTTTTTTATTTTTTTGTATTTTTATAGGATTATTTTTTTAGTTTCTTGATAAAATAAAAAAAATATCTTAATTTTTAGCAAAAGTTATGGCTTAAAAGGCATCTCATTGTGAGAACAATAATAGCACAACTATCGGTAGAAATCCGAAGTTAAAAGATGTGATATGCAAAAATGCAAGGGATTTTGTTGTTATGATAGTGTATATATCAGTGATAAGGAAGAAAAAAGGTTAAAAGAAATTATCAATAATCACAAAGATTATTTTAATTTTGAGGTTGATAGTTGTTTTGAAGACGGTAATTGGCACAATAAAGTCAAAGGGCGAAAAATAGCTACAAGAAAATTTGTTTATCCGGATAATTTTCTCAAACATTTTAATCAAACAAAATGCGTGTTTTCAGATGATGAAAGGCTATGTGCTTTTCAAAAATTGGCAAGAAGTGCTTAAAGACGAAATCAATTGTTTTGAAAAATTTCAGCAAATGAATAAATCAGAGTGATATAATTTTTTATAAAAAACACTTGACAAAAAGTATCGGGTGTACATTGTATGAAATAATTAAGATTCTGCTTAGATAGGAAATGCTACAATGTTTGATAAGATACCCAGAATTTTGTCCCAAGATCCCTCTGCCAGAGGTGGTAAATCGGGAGTTAAATATAAGTATGCGGACGGTTCAATAGGGTTTAGAGAATATGCTTCGGGAAAGTTGATTGTGACTTCTAAAAAAAATATAATAACGACTTATTGGTCAAATGGTGCGATAATGCAGGTTGAAAAGCCTGATGGTAGTGTTGAACATTATTTTGACAACAAAAATAATTGCAAGAGATTTATTAAATATTATGATGGACAGGTTGATTTTAAGCATTATGATAAAGATGGTAATGATGACACGATAAAGTATTTAGCAATTAAAAAAGTTGCTCAAAGGCAAGCTGAAAAAGGAGAAAAGTTAAGACAAGAAGCTCAAGAAAAAGGTAAATCACCTGAAATAATGGTTACCAAAAAACTAAATAAGGTGCAAAAAGCCATCGCAATGCATAAAGCCAAAAAAGAGGTCGCGAAATAATTTGTTCTGTAACAAAAAACCTCACATTATAGATTGATATGTTTGAATTTTCTTATTAAAAATCTATAACATACTATGTTTTGCATTCTAAATAGTTTTTTTGCAAGTTCAAAATGTAGTATGTAATTTTCAATCAAAAGTGAAGTGGTGTTTTTATTTTAACAATTATATCGTTTCTAATTATCGGTAATGATGATAGGTGGTTTTAGCGAATTAACATAACGATGCGATAGATATCTCCGAGTAAACTCGGGTTCTATTAAGGATACAAACCTACGTTTTGACCACGCTCGTCGGCGTGGAGATGGTATCTAACGATACCTTTGCATTCAGCCCCGATAAATCGGGAGTTCTCTGTAAGGCATGTAATAAAAAACACCTCTTTACAAGATGTGAAAAGAGGTGTTCTTATGCTATAAAAATATATTATTTTTTGCTGCTTGATTTTGTGCTTTTTGAAGCAGTTGTCTTCTTGGAAGAAGTTGTGCTTGTTGAGCAAGATTTTTTGCAACAAGATTTTTTAGCTGTTGTTTTTGAACAAGAACAATTTGCATACTGTTCTAAAGCCATAGACCAGAATTTTTCGTCTTGTCCGTTGGGGCAGCCGGCATTTTGCCACAAGTAGTAAGCTGCCTCTTTGATGTAATTTTCATTACAGTTTGACATATATATACTCCATATAAAAATTTAAGTTACAAGCATAATATATATACTAAAATTTTACACGTCAACATTTTATTGTTTTAAAATCTCAAGATATTTTCTTGCATTTAAAATGATATACCTTTATAGATATAAATTAGATATTAAATACGCAAAAATTTGATATTATTTTGACTTAAAATTTTGATGGAGGTCTAATGGAAAATTTGTTATCAAATGAAGAAATGAATGCTGTTATTGAGGGTAATCATTCAAATGTTTTTGCGGTGCTCGGAATCCACAGAAACAAAGGCTCTAAAGAGGTTTTTATCAGAACTTTTCAACCTAATTCGGTTAAGGTTGAACTCCTTGATTATGATGAAAATTTTTTAGGCAAAATGACTTGTTTAGATGATAGGGGCTTTTATCAAATTAATATCGGAAAAGACCAAAATTTAAAATACAAATTTAGAATAATAAATAATTTAGGGGCTGTGTATATCGTTGAAGATATATATCGTTTCGGAGCAACCATCGGTGATGTTGATGTGTATCTTTTTTCGGAAGGCAATCATCACGATATCTATAAAAAACTTGGTGCGCATGTCACCCAAATTGATGGTGTGAAAGGTGTTGCTTTTGCGGTTTGGGCACCTAATGCAAAAAGAGTTTCGGTTGTCGGTAATTTTAATAATTGGGACGGCAGAGTTAATGTTATGCGTAAACACTTAACTTGCGGAGTTTGGGATATTTTTATTCCGGGAATCGGTGAGGGCGAAGTTTATAAATTTGAAATTAAAACCCAAGAAAATTATATTTTGTGCAAATCCGACCCGATGGGTTTTTATGCAGAAAAAAGACCTCAAACTGCATCAATTGTTTATGATATAAATAAGTATAAATGGAATGATGACAACTGGTTGAATTATAGAGAATCCTACAACAGTTTCGATAAACCGATGAGTATATATGAGGTGCACTTGGGTTCTTGGCGCCGAAAAGGTGATAAAGGAGAAGAATATTTAACTTATCGGGAATTTGCCGATTGGCTTGTGCCATATGTTACCAATATGGGTTTTACACATGTTGAATTTTTACCTCTTTGCGAGCATCCTTTAGATGCATCTTGGGGGTATCAGGTAACAGGGCTTTTTGCTCCTACTTCTCGTTTTGGTACACCTGATGATTTCAAGTATATGATTGACAGATTTCATCAGGCCGGAATTTCGGTGATTATGGATTGGGTGCCGGCGCATTTCCCCAAAGACGGACATGGCTTAATAGAGTTTGACGGAACATGTTTATATGAACATCAAGACCCCAGAAAAGGCGAACACAAAGATTGGGGTACAAAAATTTATAACTATGGCAGAACAGAAGTTTGCAATGTTTTATGTGCAAGTGCATTGTATTGGTTGAAAGAGTATCATATTGACGGTTTAAGGGTTGATGCCGTTGCTTCAATGTTATATTTAGATTATTCAAGAAAAGACGGGGAATGGATACCAAACCAATATGGCGGTAATGAAAACTTGGAAGCAATTTCTTTTATCAGAAAAATGAATGAGCTTGTATATGGTGAAAATAAGGGTGTGGTAACTTGTGCTGAAGAATCTACGGCTTGGCCGATGGTTTCTCGCCCTACTTCCATGGGCGGACTTGGTTTCGGTTATAAGTGGAATATGGGTTGGATGAATGATACACTTCGTTACATTGCGCATGAGCCTATACACAGAAAGTATCATCACGGGCTTTTAACATTTGGTTTGTTATATGCCTTTAATGAAAACTTTATATTGCCGATTTCACATGACGAAGTTGTACACGGTAAAGGCTCCATGCTCGGAAAAATGCCGGGTGATGAGTGGCAAAAATTTGCAAGTTTAAGAGCATATTACGGTTTTATGTGGACACACCCCGGGAAGAAACTTTTGTTTATGGGAAATGAATTTGCACAAGACAAAGAATGGAATGAGGCAGAAAGTTTACGTTGGCACTTGCTTGAATATCCGATGTATAAATGTATGCAAAATTGCGTTAGGGATTTGAACCTAATGTACAAAGGGAATTCGGCTCTGTTTGAAGAAGATTTTGATTATAAAGGTTTTGAATGGATTGAGCATTCCAACTGTGATGACAGTGTAATTTCGTTTATGCGTAAAGCGCATAATCAAGATGATTATTTAATTGTAATTTGCAATTTTACTCCGGTTGTTCGTCACAACTATCGAATCGGGGTAAATGAAGCTTGTCGCTATCAGGAGATTTTTAACAGTGATGATAAAAACTATTGGGGCAGCGGTGTTAAAAATGAGGGGCTGATAAATGTAACTTATCAGGGGTGGAATGCAAAGCCGTTTTCAATTGAAGTTACTGTTCCGCCGCTTTCAACCATTGTAATTAAACCCATAAGATAAGGGCGGTTGTATGAAAATAAAATTAAGTCAGGGAAAGCCATATCCTTTGGGAGCGACATTTGACGGTAAGGGTGTAAACTTTTCGCTTTTTTCCGCCAATGCAAAAAAAGTGATTTTGTGTTTGTTTGACCAAAGCGGAATCGAAGAATTAAAACAAATAGAAATCACTCAAAACGACCACAACATCTGGCATGTATATCTTGAGGGAATTAAGGCCGGTCAGGTGTACGGTTACAGAGTTGACGGCGAATATAAACCGTTGGAAGGAAAACGCTTTAATAAAAATAAACTTCTGATAGACCCTTATGCAAAAAAACTTATCGGAAAGTTGATATGGCATAAAGCGATTTTCGGTTATGATATTGACAGCCCGGCACAAGATTTATCTTTTTCAACACTTGATAGCGCGCCGTATGTGCCAAAATCGGTAGTTGCAGATGATGATTATAATTGGGAAGATGATATTTTACCTGATTATGATTTTAGCAAAAGCATAATTTATGAAGTGCATGTTAAAGGCTATACAGAGTTATATCCGAAAATTGAAGATGCTTTTAGGGGAAAGTTTAAGGCGCTTACAAGTCCTAAAATTATGCAATATTTGAAATGGCTTGGTATTACGGCAGTTGAATTGCAACCGGTTCATGCTTTTTTCGGGCATAAAATCGGTAAAGAACAAGTCAACTATTGGGGGTATGAAAGTTTGAGCTTTTTTGCGCCTGATAATGCCTATTTGCATCAAGGCCGAATTGATGATTTTAAGGATATGGTTAAAACAATGCACAAAAACGGCATAGAGGTCATTTTAGATGTTGTTTACAATCATACGGGGGAAGGAAATCAGCTCGGACCTACTTTATGCTATCGAGGAATTGATAACGAAAGTTATTATACCTTAGATAAAAACAATAAGCGCTATTATTATGACAGTACCGGATGCGGGGCATCTTTTAATGTTGAAAATCCGTATGTGTTGATGCTTGTTACCGATTCGATGCGCTATTGGGTACAAAAAATGCATGTTGACGGTTTCAGGCTCGATTTGGCGGCTTCGTTAAGTCGAGTTAAAACCGTTTTCAAATATGACAGTTGTTTTTTAAATGCCGTTCGTCAAGATGAAATTTTGCGAAATGTAAAGATGATTGCCGAACCTTGGGACGCAAGTATGGGCGGTTATCAGATAGGCGCTTTTCCTGCCGGTTGGGCAGAATGGAATGACCGTTTCAGAGATGTTGTTCGGCGCTTTTGGCGAGGTGATGAAAGACAAATCGGCGAGTTTGCAAGCCGCATTGCCGGCTCAAGTGATGTGTTTGGATATAACAATAAAAACTTATGGAGCAGCATAAATTTTATTACGGCGCATGACGGTTTTAATTTGAATGATTTGGTCAGCTATAATCACAAGCACAATTTTGCCAATGGCGAAAACAATCGTGACGGAAGTGATAACAATTGGAGCTTTAATTCGGGGGTTGAGGGTTTTAGTTGCGATGAAGATGTAATACAAAACAGATATTTAAGAGCAAAAGCTTTAATGGCTACCTTACTTTTGTCTTTTGGTACACCGATGATACTTGCCGGTGATGAGTTGTTGCATACGCAATTCGGAAATAATAATCCGTATTGTCAAGACAATATTATCAGTTGGATTGTATGGGAAGCAATAGGTACAAATGAGCGAAATTTTGCTCGCTATGTGCATAAGCTTATAGCTTTAAGAAAATCGTTTAATGTATTTAGTCGAAAACACTTTTTTACCGGTGAAAAAGTTGAAAAAACAGATTACAGAGATTTAGCTTGGTATAATGAAAAAGGGACGGAATTTGTGGGAGCCGATTGGAATAACGGTAAGGCAAAATCTATATCGTATTTGGCATATTCTGAAAACAAACTTTTGCTTACGATTTTTAATGCTGAAAATGAGGCTAAGAAGTGGAAACTTCCGAATATTAAAAAAACCAAAAATTGGAATCTGGTTTTGGATAGTTCGGCTTGTTTTGATAAAAATACACAACTGAAAAGTTCGAAAACAATTATGATACCGGCTTGGTCGGTGTTGGCAATTGAAATTAACATATAAAGGATAAACTCAATGGAAAATAAATTATATGAATTGGCGGATAAACTTGGTGTTGTAAGATGTTTTTCCGATGGCGGAATGGCAAAAAAAACATATAATATCAGTGATGATACTTTGCGTTTTTTCTGCACACAATTGGGATTTGATGCCAAAGATGATAATAATGTGGAAAAATCTTTAAAAAAATTTGATGATATGAAGTTTAAAACCGCTCTTGAAAGCATTGTAATTGTAAGAGTTAATAATCCGTGTTTTTGTGCAAATTTAACCGGTTTGAAAGATGTTTCGTTGAGCCTTAAAAAAGATGATATATCTGTTGATTTGGATTTTGAGTTTGAACTCATCGGAGAAGAAAAAACAATCGGCAGGCATACATATGCCAAAGTGTTGTTTAAGTTGAAAAATGTGCCTGAAATCGGATATTATGATTTAGAGCTTAAACAGGGTAAAAATATTTATAAAAGTGTTATGGCGGTTGTACCCGAAAAGTGTTATACAACCGATGAAATTGAAAGCGCAAAACTTTGGGGATACAGTTTGCAACTTTATGCCTTGAAAAGCAAACGCAACTGGGGCGTTGGTGATTTTACCGATTTGAAAAATTTTGCTCTGATGTGTAAAAAAGCCGGTGCCGATGTAATCGGGCTAAATCCTTTGAATGTGTTGTTTCACGATTTTCCGGAAAATGCAAGTCCGTATTCTTCAATCAGCAGATTGTTTTTAAATCCGATTTATATTGATGTTGAAAATGTGGTCGGTTTTGATACGAAAATGAAACAAAAATATCAAGAACAAATTGATGAAGCCAAACAAGGCGAGCTTATTGATTATACAAAAGTTTATTCCCTAAAAGCTAAAGTATTGGCTGAACTTTTTGAAAAAATCAGCAAACATAAAAAATATGTAAAAGAGTTTGAAGAATTTAAACAACAAAAAGGTTGGGATTTGGAAACATTGACAACTTTTCAGGCAATATATTCCAAAAAAACAAAAACCGTTTGGGGTGGTTGGTGCGCTTGGGAAAAGGATTTTCAAAATCCGAATTCACTCAAAGTTGCGGAGTTTAAAAAAGAGCATAATAAAGAAATTGAATTTTTTATGTTTATGCAGTTTGAAGCAGACAGACAGCTGAAAGAAGTTTATCAAGAAATTAAAGACTTAGGCTTAAAAGTCGGACTTTATCGTGATTTGCCGGTCGGAGTTTGTAAAGACAGTGCGGAACTTTGGGCAGACAGATATGTGTTTGTCGACAAGGCAGGGGCAGGGGCGCCGCCTGATGCGTTTTTTCCGACGGGGCAAAAATGGTGTTTGGGCGCATTCAATCCGTTTGAGTTGAAGAACAGGGCTTATGAACCGTATTTGAAAATTTTGCGAGCTAATATGGCCTATGCCGGTGCTCTTAGAATCGACCATGTAATGGGCTTAATGCGCTTGTTTATGATACCTGATAATAAAGACGAGGGAACATATATTCATTATAATTTTGATGATATGTTGGGGCTTTTGGCTTTAGAAAGCCATTTGCATCAATGTTCAATTGTGGGCGAAAGTATCGGTAATGTTCCGGAGGGTTTTTTGGATAAATTAAAAGAGTATAATTTGTATGCAATCAGTGTGATATGGGCAGAGCGCTGGAATGAGGGAAACGGCGATTTTAAGATGTCAAAAGATTATCCTTTTGATGCGTTTGTTTCTGTCGGCACGCATGATATGACACCTTTAAAAATGTGGTGGTTCGGTTATGATATTGAGTTGATGAGGAGCTTAAATCTTTCAACCGATGAAGACAAATTTAATGCTTATAAGCGCCGTGAGAGAGACAGGTTTAAGCTTCTTGATGCACTTGATTTTAACGGAGTTTGGCCGCAAGATAATTTGAGAAAATCAAATTATTTGTATGGTGAGGGATACCCCGAAGGTATTGTTGAGGCTGTTCATAAATTGGTAGCAAAAGCACCAAGCAAAGTGATGATGATGCAACTTGAAGATATTATGGGAGTTGATAAACTGCAAAATCTTCCGGGTACGGATAGAGAGCAGTACCCGAATTGGCGCTTGAGACTGCCGGTTGATTTGGAAGATTTGGAAACTTTGCCCGAATACGAAAGAAATGTTAAGGCAATTAAAAGTGTAAGATAGGAAAGGCTTAAAAAAGTAACCTGTCAGATAGATTGACAGGTTACTTTTGCTGTTGATTTATTGTACAACCATAATTGAAAAAGAACCGGTATATGTATTAGCCGGAACATCTCCTTGTATGTTGAGAGTAGCATAAATACTACCATCACCAAGTACTCGTATATTATTAACATATAACATTTCTTCAGCACCTGAATACAGAATTACATTATGATCATATTCGTCATATCCGGGGAGGGTATAATTTGGTACACCAACATCACCCTCATCATCATATACAGGGTTAAAGTTGCATTTTCCGATTGAGGCTCCGCTGACATTTACAATATTACCGGTGGTATCGAAACTATTCAAATCTACGGTTGAGACATTGTTACCGCTTTTTAAATAAATTGTACCAAAATTTAATGGTGTGCATGTCATATCGGTAACATATTCAATTTTTGCGCTAACTTCAACAGTACTACTGAGATTATCTGCCATAACATTGCTTGCGCTCAAAAAAGCCACAGCAGAAAGTAGAAAATATTTTCTCATTTTTAAAATTCCTTTACAAAAATAGTTAAACTTAATTTGAAAGGTGCAAAGATGACCTTTCACATCGCATCATAAACCGTTTTTTTTTTTTGCAAGTTTAAAGTGTATTGATTTGTGGTGAAATCAAAAAAGGTGTAAGCTGTTTTGTTGATAGATAACAATAAACTTTTGTATTTTAATAGAATTATTAATTTAGAAGAATTAAAAATAAAATTGGATATTTCAAGACATTTGAGGACAAAATTGGACATTTCAAGACATTTGAGGACAAAATAGGACATTTTAGTTCTGGACATTTTCTGAAAAAAAGAGTTATATAAGGATTATGATAGCGAAATTCGTTTAATTATTGATACTGATGTTGAAATTGCAGTGTCTTTTTTTAACCGGTCGTGAGGGAAACTTCACGACCATTTTTTTTAACCTTAATTTAATGACAAGGAAAAAATATGACAAACAAAAATAAGGAAGCATTTGAACAAATGCGTAAGTTAACCAAAGAGGCAAAAAAATTTTATGCTGATAACTATAATCCGGGGAGTTTGTATCCGCCAAGGGATACAAAATTTT
>JAFTYO010000016.1 GCA_017464685.1 Alphaproteobacteria bacterium | reverse complement strand
TAGATGAAGAAAAAATCAAACATTATGTTGAGTTTCAGGGACGACAGGATTTAGGTCAGCTTCGTCTGAAGCTGTAATGAAAAGGCTCTCTTTTGAGAGCCTTTTCTATAGAACCCCCAGTTTACTGGGGGATATCTATTCCAACATTGATACGCTTTTATAATTGTACCTTCTTTGGAAAAGTGATTTTCGGTAAAAATGCTGAAATATCGTATCTGCCCTGCAATATTGAAATCAGAGGTTCCATTTTTAAGCCCTACAGCAGCTTTGAAATAACAAATATCACTGCGAAAAAAGGTGATAATTACGGAAAAGTGTCCATCATAAACACCATAATAAACGGGAACTTGAAATTTACTAATTTATCAGAAGAAGCCAATACTTTGTTTAGTATCCATAATATAGCCATAACAACACCTTTTATTATTGAAAATACATTCTTTAATAAGCAAACCGTGATAGATGGTCTGTCCTTTGCACTGACTCCAAAACAAGCCATGAGAGATGCCGTCAAAACTTTTGCTAAATCATTACAAGCCAGCGGATTACATAACATCATTATAGAAAACGGTTTACAGGAGGATGAGCCGGATAAAACAGCAACCCCCGAAACAGATAAAGATATGCAGGCTTATAAGATTGCTTGTGAAAGTGGTTTCTTGAAGCCGAAATATGCGGCCTCATATCTTGGAATGTCCAAAGATAATCTGGCAAAAAAGCGTATGGCTGATAAACAGAGAATTACAAGAGAATCTATTCCTTATGTCGGACAAGGAAAATCTATTTCATACCCGATAGATGCTTTGGATGCCTACAATCTGCAAGACTGGGATTTGTTAAAAAAACTGCGTGAAAAATATGCTCAAAAGGATACAGAAACGGATGATTCGGGATAGAGATTTTTACCGATTCTTTGATAAAATTTTGGAAAAAATAGCGTAATTTTTCAAAAATTAACATTTGGCGATGCAAAAAAATTACATCATTTTACATCCATTTACATCAATATCCATCCAAAATGCCTTTTCGGAATTTTTGACCTCAAAATAATGCTTTACATTCGCGATTTTAAATTTGATACTATGATTGTAAGGCGATGATACCGCCCCCAAAAAATAACGTAATCATAAGATATAAAACTCAATGGTTTGTAGGGATGCCTATTTTCCATAACAGGATTTCTATACCCAAAACAAACGAAAGGAAGACTAAATGAGAAAAATTTATCGCAAAATATGTCTTCAATGGAAATTGTACCGGTTACGGCAGCAAGTTTCCAAAATGGAGCAACATATTTGGACGGCACGTTTGGCGCACTAATCGCTAACCGTTCCGATTAACCCCTAACAATAACCGATTAAACCATTGGTTTGGCAGATGACATCTGCAATTCCGATAACAGAATTATTGTGCCTTTTTAACTTAAACAAATTTAATTTTTGAAAGGAAAACTAAAATGAAAAACTTTTTAAACAAATATAACGCGACCAAGATTGAAACCAATCAGGACGAAGGTAAACTTTCTTTGGAAGGTTACAAAAAACGCATTTTGAACATTCTTGATGACAATATGAAGAATTTCAAAAATGACACGTGGAACAAACAAAACCGAATGAACAAACTGATTGTGGACAGTGAACGAAATTCAATTTTCACACTCCGTTTGGGCGGCAAACGTATCGCTCGCTATTCGCTGGAATTATTGGATACACGGGAAAAACTAAACTTCTTGTCTGATATGTACACGAATATCGCCAATGGTGAGTTTGATGAAGAAATTACGGAGTTTCTGGGTAAAGAAGTTGAAAAAGCCGAAGCCCGTAAAAAGGTCAACAGTGCGAAACGCCGTGAGAAGAAACGTCAGCAACGTGAAGCAGAAAAAGCCAAGAAGAAAGAAGCGGAACGCCGCACTTTTGAAGCAGCCAAAGATTTGATAGACAAGAACGTCTATGAGGCCTTAACGGCTGCCAACGGAAACGCTGCCGAATTGCCGCGATATATGCAAATATAATCTTTCCGGCACAAAACATAAGGAGGCTCCGGCCTCCTTTATTTTATAATTGATTTATTTGTTGTTCTAAATCTTTTAAACTTGCTAAAATCTCATCAAAATCAGGATAATCGCCGAAAATCATACCGTGCATTTTCTGATAATCATTTCGTAAATTTTTCAAATTATCTGATGTTGGTAGTAAATGAAAACTTCCAACCTTTGCTTCAGAGTAATGCGCCCACGCAGTATAATAAAACGTTTGTTTGAAATCTACTACCGCCTTTAATAACTCTATATTTGCAAAAGCAGCATCTTTTATTCCTGTTTGTGCCATTTTATATAAATCGTAGTAATGTCTTGAATATCTATCGGGAATACCTGATGTTCTATAATGCTCACTATGCAATATTGTCGCTTTTTCCCAAAAAGTTCTTTCTGCTACAATCGTTGGAACAATAATATCCTTAAAGGTAATATTGTTTGCCAAGCCATTTACATACGGCACAATAGCGCAAGGTTTATTTGGCATCCATGCTGCCAATGGTCCTATTTCCAATTTTATGTATGAAAGAAGATAATTGCCTGATATACCTTTCGGATACCAAATTTGTAAATTATTCTTATCTTGTTCATCAACAGTCACCCGACATATATCTCCGACTACTTGTTCTATTTTATCTTTTAAGACCGTAGATATAAATTGCTGGCTGTTTACCAATAACTCTTCATTTCTTTTGTTTTGTTGATTTTTACTTTGTTTGTATATTTCTTCGCCGTTACTTACAGTATTCCAATCAAGAATTAAATCAATATCTTCCGAAAAGCGTTCTATCAAATGATAAGCCTTTGATAAAGATGTGCCTCCCTTAAAACAAAATACTTTCTTTAAGTAATCATCAGAAAATATACGATTTAATACCCAGCAAACCCAAAAATCTTTTTCAACCATTTCTGCATTCATCTTTAACGTTGATGATGCTTCCATAAAAAGGGCTTTCCGCTCATTTTCCGATAATTGTGCAATCTGTTCTATCATTTAGTCTTCCTCTGTGCTTGCTATATCCGAAATTATTTTATAAATCCATCCAATCGCTTTGGAACTATTTTTCTTTATTTTGTTCCATTGTTGCTGTGAATATTTGTTTTTTAACTTTCCTATAAATTCAGGCGTTACATTCATCTCTCCTATACTTTTAATGGCCTGAACAACTAACGTTGTATCAATATCAGTTATAGATGCTTCCTTAAACGTATGATGCTTAAATTCAAGCGTTTGTCCCATAATATCATATTTTTTACTCGGCCCATCCGAAAGATAAATGTATTTTCCCATTATTTGCGTAGATAATCCCAAATAATTCAGTGCGGTTTCACCAGTCGGCTGAATACGCCAAGCAAATTTACGCGCCAACGCATACGCAACCTGTTCCATATCAGGCGCAACATATTTGTTCAAAATCTCGCTATACAACGGATAGTCATATAATCCTATTATAATACGGCGGATTTTTCCTTCATTGGTCAAATCGCTTAATGAGTCTCCTATTTCCCAACGTTTAAAATCTGCAATAAAATCATTTGGCGAGAAGCACCACCCCCTACCTCTGCCATATATGCGCGATAATATCGTATTTTTAACACTTTTTTTCATATTTAACCTCACACATTTTCCACAAAAATGATGAATATTTTGTGGAAAATTTATCATATTATTTACGATTGTCAAGCGTATGTTAAAAATAGTTTATTTTAAATAGTTAAATCGTAGTCATACTACTAAAATTTCACTAAAAATAAACCACATATAACGCAAATGCTCCTAAAAATGTTCTTAAATAAGCAATTTATGGTATATAGTTATTTTTGTTATCAAATTTAGAAAAAGTGTAAAATATCAAAAAATCAGTTGACTTTCGGGTACAATTTGCTAACGTATTTTTAGATTGCAGATGGGTGTGACACAATTATGTGACACAAAAGTGTTATCATACCACCTAACGACAGAAAAAGTTTTGTAGAATCAGAGATTTAAGTGGTTGACAAAAGCGCTTCCAGCCGCCCCAGCCAGATTGGAGAGAAGTTGCATTTTTTAACACAACTTCTTGTTTTTTCTGCATAATTTTCGGTTCGCAAAATTGCATATACCCTGATTGTATATTTTCGTTGTCATTTGCTTCAACGCCAATACCGCCAAGGCTTTCAATCGGTTCGTATGGTAATGGTTTATTATCGTCAGGATTAGTGACTTTTATAAACTCATTGAATGGAAATCTTAACTTGTAACTGATTACACCTTCGGTCAATGTAATGTTCTCAAATACAAACTTTAAAAGAAGTCTTTTCAAATCTACATTAGATGACTTTTCAAAGACGTATCCTGCTTGTGTTGCAATATCCAGTAATCCCAGAATCGTTTCATCAAAGCTGCTATCTGCCTTTTCATGCGTTGAAATCTTATTCTTTACACGATTTAACTTAACTTGTATTTCATTACGTTTCAGGTCAAATGTTTCTCTGTCAAGTTCCCCATCAAGTCTCATATCAAACAAAGCATCAATTTTTTGTTTTAATTTCTCCTGTTCACCTTTGAGCCTTTTAATCTCATTAGAATCAAATTTTCTTTCAGATGCTTTTGAGGATTTTAGCTTTTGTTGAAGTTCTATTACGATACAATCGGGGAGTTTTATACGATTTAAAATTGGAGTGATGCGTTTAGTTAATTCTTCCTCACGGATATAAATTCTCGTACTGTCTTTCCGCCAACAAGTTACATAGCTATACATTTCCTTTTTTAATTCACAAGGGCACAATCTATTAGTTACACCACAGGTAACCAATGCACGATAAAGTGTATTTTTCTCATTTGTTCTCAAAAACTGTCCTGCCCTAATGGCTTTTTGTTCTTGGCACATATCCCACAGCTCTTTGCTTACCAATGTTGGATACACATGCGGCATAAGTCCTCGTTTGGTTCTCATTTCTCCATAGTAAAAGGGATTTTCCAAGATGTGATGCATCGTGTTGATATGTATCAAGGCACCTTTGCGTGTCCTCAATCCCATCATATTGGCATAATGCGTAATTTCGGCAACGCTGGCACGACCTAATGAATACATTTCATAGCATTGACGGATAATACTGGCATAAGGTTCCTTTTGGCGTACAAAATGTTTGCCACGTTCATCTATATAGTTTTCATATCCGAGAGGAGCTAATCCTGTAATTTCACCATTTTTATTCTTTTGTTCCGTAGAGCGACGGACATTTTCGGATAGTTGTAAAACGTATGCTTTTGCACCCATCACCGAGAAGTCCCAATGCATAATATCAACCGATGTGGATTTGCTGTTTAAGACCATTCCTTCTCGGTAAAAATGAAGCTATAATGTTCTTAAAATATTATTAAGGATGCAAACGCTGATTAACAAATGCCTGATTATCACATTCCCAATTACAAGAAGAACAACGAGCCACAAACATCTTACGTGTACCATACTGTTTTTCTCCTGTTAGAGTGTTATACGATGCCAATACTTCTCTTTCAACATAGTCAATGTCAAGCATTGGTTCATGGCAATGTGGACAAATCCTCGTTTTATCCGTATATTTAATTTGATTTTGGAGTTTTGTAACATCTTTTTCAAGAGCATCAAGTCTTTCTATAATTTGTGTATATTCTTTGCATTTTTTAAAAAATCAATAACCGCTTTTATATCCATTTTCCTTACCTCTTAAAATTAGTTTCACTATTTTTGATTTAGGATTTTATTTTTAAAACGCAAGTATTTGACTAACCTAAAATCAACTTTTGATCCTAACACCCAAAAATTATCATAATTTCATCTCGAGAACCGCACGTCATTTTCAACCACCCTCAAAACTTGTATAAGCAGTTTCTTTATTCTTCAATAAGTTAATAATTTTGACATAAAAAATAGTTCAATAAAATTAAAAATGATAGGTTATGTAAATTAATTGCAACAATATTCATAATTTATTATAATAAAAATATGAGGTTACCTTTCAAACAACTTGACAATTAAGTATAAAAGTGATAGATTCCTCTCATCTTGTTATTTTTATGTTTTATCTAAATTATCAAATTATGAATCAAAAAGGTCTTATTCTTATACCGTCACAGGTTGACGATAAAGAAGTTAAATTCACCTTAACTAAATTCATTGTTAATCTGGATGATGATGAGCAGATGGATTTGGATTTGGTGTTTATAAATTGTTCATCTCTTCATGACATGGCAAACCATGTATCCGTTTATTTTAATGAGGCGATACAGCGCAAACCAACCGATATGAACATTCTGACAGCGACCTATCTCGTAATGACAGATATATTGCTTCGTCAATATCCAGAAGGTTTTCCTATCAATAATGATATTCTTGATATCATACATCAGGAATCGGAGTTTAAGCATATCCAAGAGAGCAGCGGATACTATTACCAGTTTGATATATCAGAATGGTATGGTGTCAATCGTGCAGTAATTAAAGAAATGCAGAAAAACCGCTAGCTAAAGTTAAAAAACCTGCCGAAATATCCGGCAGGTTTTTATACTATCTCATCCGAATTGCTAGCTTATTTTCAAACATCTTTGAAACTTTTATACCTTGTATAATATTATCCTATTCTTCTTTATATGACTACCTCTATTATACAAGATGATTATGCCACTCTACCTTTTCCTGTTTTGAACATTCTGTAATTCGAGCTTTTTCAGAGCTTCAAAAAACAAACCCGTAAACACCAAACAATAAATAACAACTACTGTTGAAAACATCGCCATATAATTTATTTTTAATGAAAAAACAATCATACACCACATTTGTAACATATAAAATATCCGGTTGGATTTTTTGTTTAAGAGCGCAAAAAATCCCTGTAACAAACTCAAAAGAGTTGCCGAAATTTCTATCAATATCATTTGTTATTTACCTTGAAATTTGTTTATCTGTTTCAAGATAGGCTTTTTTGTACTTTAATGCATAAATATTTTTTCCATGGTTACCACCCAACTATCGGAAGTTTCTTCAAGATAGACAGGTGTAAATGCAAAATACTCACCTTCAAGTTCCTGTTTTCCGAGTTCTTCAAGCCTTTCGTTTAAGAGTTCCTTTACCTGACAGATTTTTTTCCAATCTTCCATAACAGGCAGACGATTGTTATTGATGTTGTGACGATTTGTTTCTTGATCTAAACGATCAAAAACAACATAAAAGTCACTATCCGCAAACGGGAAAATTCCTATAGGATTAAAATGCTTTCCGCATTCAAACCTCAATCTTTGTGGCCTTCCGCCGATTGCACACAACAAATCAAACTCCCGATTTTTTTTATTCCAAACTTTTAATCCCTCTTTGATTTCATCAACAGAGATGCTTTCTTGCTGCATAATTGCTACAATTTGCAGCATAGTTTTTAATTTACTCATAATTTACCAAAAATTTAGTTTGCTAAAACGTTAAAGATAAAAGAGAATAAAATCAAGAAAATTTTACTAAAAAAACAAAAAAAACGTTGCATTTAAAAAAAAAATGAATATTATCACCCTTAGTGCAAGGATGTGTTTGTTTTTTAATATGCACTTTACTTTCATTTTAATTTAATGTGTTTTAACCTTTAAGCTTTACGCTTAATTTTTTTGATTGTATAAAATATGAAAAAAAATAATAAATTCCGTAACAACGGCAATAGTAATGCCTACTCTCTTAACTATAAATTTGACAGCATCAGTCCGGCCGGAAAAGTTAGTGGTACTGCTCTTGATTTGATTAAAAAATATAATGAACTCGCAAAAGAAGCTCATGGAACAGGTGATTATATTGAAATGGAAGTATATCGCCAATATGCGGAACATTATCGTAAAATTGTCACCGAAATCAATGAACGTAAAAATTTAAGACTGGAGCAACAAAATTCTTCAGAACAAACAATAAAACAGTCAGAATCGGTTGAAAATGCAGAAACACCCGTAACCGAAAATACTGAAAGCCAAGTTGAACCGATTGTGCAAACTCCAATGCCGATACGAAAAAAGACATTCAAAATTGTAGAAATTAAAGAAACTAACACTGAATTAGTCCAAGAAGAAACTTCTGTAATTAAGGAAGAAACCATAAAACCCAAACGTGTAATCAGACGGAAAAAAATTGAAACCGAAGATATAAAAAATCAATCGGAAGCTGTATAGGAGGTTAAAATGCCGATTTTTCTTATTATGACATTTATTATTGCCGTATCTTGTTTATTGGTAACTTACCGAACATTGGCCTCATATAGCGGTTTTCCTTTATGGGCAAAACTCGGTATTTTATTTTGGCTTACCATATCTTGGTTTTCTCCGGTGATATTAAGGTTGATTCGCAACTATAATTTGCTTAACGGTACCACATATGCCATTATAGCAAAAACAGCATATTTCATGCTCGGAATTGTATTTGTTTTAATTATGCTTTTACTTGTACGTGAAATTGTTTGGTATGTAGTTTATGCTATTTCAAAAAATGAAGCTTTAAGCCCTGATAATGTTTCTCTTCTTAACCGTAACAATTTAATCACGGTCATTTTATCCGTCATAATTGCTTTTTACAGTGCGTATGAAGCTAACAAAACTCCGAATGTAATTGACTTCACAATTGAAGACTGTAAAATCAAACAAGATACTAAAGTAGTAGTTGCCAGTGATTTGCATATTGATATGGCAACACCTTTGTGGCAAATCAAACAAATTGTCAATTTGATAAACGCACAAAATCCTGACTATATATTACTTGTGGGGGATATCATTGATGACGAGCCGGAAGGTTTAGATGAAAAACTTGACGAACTAAAAAAACTCAAAGCTAAAAAGATTTATCTTAGTTTTGGTAATCATGAGCATTATAATGCTCCGGCTAAATGGATGCTAAAATTTACCAATCTTGGTTTTGACGTACTATACAATACGGGAGAACAAATTAATGATACGGGTTTGTTTGTAGCCGGCATTCCGGATATGTATTCTGCTGAACCAAACTTTGAAAAAGCCTCATATTATGCAACTGAGGACAATTTTAAAATTTTGATGTCACATTCTCCGGCCATTATAAAACAATTAAATGAGCATCAGTTTGATTTGACCGTTTCCGGACACACACATGGCGGGCAGATATATCCGTTTCATTATATTGTAAAATCAGCCAATGGTTTTCTTGCCGGTATGTATCAAGTAAATAATAACCGTTTATATATCACTCGTGGTGCAGGCTATTGGGGACCTCCAATGCGCATTTTTGCTCCATCTGATATAACCGTATTTAATTTTAAGAGAAAAGAAAATGAAAAATAAAACCCTGATTATTGATTGTGACGGAGTATTATATCCCACTTCAATGCTCTCATTACAAGAATTTGTTACTGCGATGAAGGACACCTATCGTAACGATTTAAAAATTGACGGTGCCACTCAAGAAAAAGTCTCAAAGGAAACTTTGGCTAAAAATCGTTTAGGTATGTTTAATTTTATTAATGCACTATGCAACGAAGTCGGATATGATTTTGATGCTTTTTGCCTTAAAATGCAAGAAAAAACCGATTATTCCAAAATCAGTCGTGATGATGCGCTTTTTAACTTATTATGTGCTGAAACAAAGCAAAATAGAGTTGTGATTTTAACCAATAACCATATGTCACATCTTAATAAAGTTTTACAAATGCGTTTCGGTAAAAATGTTTTTGAGTTTCAAGATGCCGGCATTGAATGTTTTGATATAAAATCAACCATGAGAAACAGAGTCTTTTATCCTAAACAAAACCCAAAATCATTAGAGATATTTGCTGACAGGCTTGGTGTTTTACCGCAAGATTGCATTTTAATTGATGACACGCAAAGAAATTTAGATTCAGCAAAACAAGTCGGTATGCAAACTGTTTTGATTGATGATGAAAAATTGACATTAAAACAATATTTGACAAATCTTAACCCACCAAAAATCATCAATAGAAGTGGCAAACAAAATGACTGATTGTTCCAAATTAAATGAAGGTCTTAAAATTGCCCGCACATTTGATGTATCATCAAAAAAAGATTCGGTTGTTGTGTATAGCATCAGCTATCAACCGACAACAAAAAATCGTGACGATGCAATTGATTTTATAAAAAACAACCCCGATAAAATGCTTATAGAACACACCGATTGCGGAGCAAAACTTGTGGAAATGGGTTTTGAGTGCCTTAACACCTTAGGCAAAGAAGACATAAAAATGATTTGGGTTGAAGCATCTCGCAGATTTATCAGTGCCGCTTCGGGCAATATAACAGCTTTTGTTGAAAATGCACATCCGAACAGTGTGTTTATGAGTGTGGAATTGCCAAATATATTACAAAACAACAACATCTTAACCATAAATGGTATAGATAAAGATGTTTTTGCCGAAAAATTTAGCAAAACATCTTAAATTTACTCTCTATGGTAAGGATGCCCACTTATAATGGTTTGTACTCGATATATTTGTTCGGTTAAAACTGCCCGCATCAAAATATGCGGCAATGTAAGTTTTCCGAAAGATAACACTAAATCGGCTCTCTTTCTGGTTTGTTCCAAATGACCGTCTGCCCCACCGATTAAAAAACAAATTTCTGAGCAACCCGATAGTTGCCAATTTTCTATCTTTTTTGCCAGTTCCTGACTTTTAATATTTTCCCCTCTTTCATCAAGAACTATCACTTTTGCCCCATTCGGAACAGATTGCAACAAAAATTTTGCCTCATCCTCTTGGGTTGAATTATCTTTTTCTTTGATGATAATATCCCAAGCCGAACGCTTTATATATTCTTCAATAATTGCTTTTTCGGCACTGTTTTTTTTGCATTTCCCGATTGCTATGATATAAACTTTCATATTTTTCTGCCCTTTGGATACAAAAATAAGGGCATTAAGCCCTTACATTAAATTGGCGGAGAGAGAGAGATTCGAACTCTCGGAAGGGTCGCCCCTTCGACGGTTTTCAAGACCGCTGCATTAAACCGCTCTGCCATCTCTCCACACATAGGTTGTTCACATTCAAAATAATATCTCTAAGAGAAAACCGTCAGGTGCTTCGCACACCCTTCGCCGGTTTAGGCCTTCGGCCATCTGCGATTCCAAGACCGCTCTAATTAAACCGCTCTGCCATCTCTTAAACACATAGGTTGTTCACATTCAAAATAATATCTCTAAGAGAAAACGGTCAGGTGCTTCGCACACCCTTCGCCGGTTTAAGGCGCCCGACATACTCCTAAATCTTGAGACTGATTTACACCAACAATATTAATCAGTCAAGCTTTTTTTTATAAAATTATCTATATTTTTAAAATTAAACTTATCCTCTCGGCATAAAATGTAAAATGTTGTAATGTTATCGTTCATACTCTCAATATTTTCTGCCAATTTTTTTAATCCATAAATCAATCCGGCAGAATCTGAGGCAATAGCCGCCGATTTTTTATCACCCAACTCCAATATTTTCTTACAAGAAAGAGCTGTATCAATATATTCTTTGGGCTCAAAATGATGCTGTTGCCAAAACAATCTGCATTGAGCCAATGCTTGCGGATGAGAATATACTTTCTCAATTTCGGATAACTTGCTGTCTTTTAATCCCCATAATTGATGATGTATTCTAAACTCATAAACACCTGTTTTTACCAATTTTGTTGCAGCTAAATACGGAGCCGTTTCTTTTACAATACCGGCAAAAGAATTTTTAACCGGTATAAATGCAATGTCATAAATCCCTTGTTCCACACTTTCAAAAACTTCTTCAAATGTTTCCAAACCGATAATTTCGGCATTTTTAAAAACATTTTCAGCCGCTAAATAAGAATATGCTCCTTTAATACCTTGATATGCTACTTTAATTTTTTTCATTTAATGCGCCTTTGCCCAATTATCACCAACTTCAACGGCCGCAATAAACGGAATATCAAAACAGGCCGTTTTTTCCATAATATCTTTTATCAAAACCTTAACCTCATCTATTTCTTCAAGCGGCACTTCAAAAACAAGTTCATCATGCACTTGTAACAACATTTTGGTCTTAAGACCTTTTTCTTGTAGTGCAAAACTTATTTTTCTCATCGCCAATTTTATAATATCAGCCGCCCCGCCCTGAATCGGCGCATTGATTGCGGCCCTTTCGGCAAATGATACCAAGCGCTTGTTTTTATCATTAATGCCTAAAACCGAACATTTGCGACCAAACGGAGTTAAGACATATCCGTTTGCATGTGCAAACTCTATGGTTTTTGCCATATAATCTTTAATTTCGGGCATAGATGCAAAATACGATTCTATATATTGCTCAGCTTGTGCGGGAGTTGTCCCGATTTGCTTTGCCAATCCATATTTTGAAATGCCGTAAACAATCCCGAAATTAATCGCTTTGGCATCTCTGCGCATAGCAGAATCTACCTTATCCAAAGGCACATTAAAAACTTTTGCCGCCGTCATGGAATGAATATCAAGTCCTTGCAAAAATGCTTCTTTTAAGGCTTTAACATCGGCAACCGCCGCAAGAAGTCTTAACTCAACTTGGCTATAATCCGCCGCAATAATTTTGCAGCCCTCTTTTGCCACAAAACAAGCTCTGATTTTTTTGCCGTCTTCGGTTTTTATGGGAATATTTTGCAAATTCGGATTTGAAGAAGCCAATCTTCCCGTATTGACAACCGTCTGATTAAATGTTGTATGAACTCTATAATTTTTATCCATCAACACAAGCAACGCACTTGTATATGTAGATTTTAATTTTGACAGACCTCGCCATGCCAAAATCTTGGCAACAATAATGTGTTCATCAGCCAATTCTTCTAAGATGTCCGCTCCCGTCTTAAAACTTCCCGATGCGGTTTTCTTTCCTTTTAAGCCCATTTTGACATACAAAATATCACCTATTTGCTTTGGTGAACTCAAATTAAATTCTTCACCGGCAAGAGCAAAAATTTCTTGTTCCAAAACCTTAATTTGCTTTTCAAAATCTTTATCTAAATCTGTTAATGCTTTTGTATCAAGCATAATACCAACTTGTTCCATTTCTTTTAAAATCGAAATCAACGGCCTGTCAAAATTTTCATAAACAGCAGTCTGTTTTTCTTTGATAAGACGAGGCTTTAACACATTATAAAGTCGCAAAGTGATATCGGCATCTTCGGCCGCATAATCAAGCGCTTTATCAAGTTCAACATAATCAAAAGAAATTTTGTTTTTTCCACTACCGCAGATATGTTCATATTTTACGGTTTGATAATCTAAAAATATATCAGCTAATTCATCTAAACCGTGACCATGTTCGGAACTGTCCAAAATGTAAGATAAAACAGAGGTGTCTTCAATTGGAAAAATATCTGCTTTTTCTCCCACGATTTGGGCTAAAAAATGCATATCAAACTTAATGTTGTGCCCGATTTTTAACACCGATTTATTGGTTAACAAATCAGCCAGATACGGTTTAACTTTGGCAATTGAGAGCTGTTTTATTTCATCTTGCGAAATTTGACCGAACAAATCAACTTCCATGTTTTTTGACTTATGATTTATCGGCACATAACAAGCTTTTCCCTCATCTGTTGCCAAAGAAAAACCCACAATTTTATCTTTTAACAAATTTAGCCCAGTGGTTTCTGTATCAATGGCAACAAGTCCTTTTTTTACGGCTCTGTCAATCCATTTTTTCAAATTTTCTTCATCTTGAACAAGCTCATATTGTTTCACAATTTTTTTTGGTGTTTCAACAAAATCGCCGCAACGGGCTCTTTGCTCTGACACCCACTTTTGAGCTCTGATTTTTAAGCTTTTAAGGTCATATTCTTCTATAAAGCCCATTACATCTTCAAGATTTGGAGCTTTACAAACATAATCTTCAATTGCGTGTTCAACTTCAACATCTTGTTTTAGTTCAACAAGTTGTTTAGATATGCGAGCATTTTCAATGTTGGCCAAAATGGTTTCTCGTCTTTTGTTTTGCTTGATTTCCCCTGCTTTTGTTAACACCTCATCTAACGAACCGAACTGATTGATAAGTTCAGCCGCTGTTTTGATACCAATTCCGGGAACACCAGGGACATTATCTATCGAATCGCCGGCAAGGGCTTGCACATCGACCACCTTATCGGGATAAACCCCAAACTTTTCTTTTACATCTTCGGGGGTGAAAAACTTATCTTTCATACTGTCATAAAACTCAACCCCGTCACGAATAAGTTGCATCAAATCTTTATCAGCAGACACCACAACCGCTTCATAGCCTTTATCTGTTGCTTGTTTGGCATAAGTGGATATTAAATCATCAGCTTCAAAACCTTCCATTTCAAGATAATTTAAGTTTAATATTTCAACTGCCTTACGAATAATCGGAAATTGTGGAATAAGCTCTTCGGGAGTTTCTTTTCTGGTGCCTTTATATTCGGTATATATTTCATTGCGATAGTTTTGCCTTTTGGCATCAAAAAGCACCAAACAATAATCGCAATTGATTTTTGCAGTTAAGCGCATAAACATATTCATAAATCCCAAAACCGCATTGACCGGAATCCCTTGCGGTGATGTAAGCATAGGCAAAGCATAAAATGCTCTGAAAATATATCCCGAGCCGTCAATCAGGCATACCTTTTTTTTCATCATCATTCCTTTTTTTGTTTTTTTCAATATAGACTCATATTTTTCATTAGCCAAGACTTAAAAAAAATTATACTAAGTAAAAAATTTTTAAGACATTTTTTCTATAATGCGAGAAACATTGTCTTGAGGGTACGCAAAATATGGCAAAAAAAATCAGCAAAAAGAAAAACACCAAAAAACGCAAAAAATCGCAAAAAAAATCTTGGATGTGGTTTAAGTTTGTTTTTAAGCTCGGCATAGTGTTTTTTTTGTTGATTGCCGGCTATGTTTCTTATTGCTTTATTACCCTGCCCGACATTGAAGATGCTGTTTCACGCACGCGTACACCCTCAACTACCATAATTGCCGAAAACGGCAACGAAATATACACTTTTGGTAACAATTATGCGCAAGTAATATACTTAAAAGATTTACCCGATTATGTACCTCAAGCCATTATTGATGTGGAAGATAAAAGGTTTTATTCGCACTTCGGGTTTGATATAATCGGTTTTGCCAGAGCCAGTGTTGTAAACCTTATCAAAAGAAGATATGCTCAAGGAGCCAGTACCATCACCCAACAAGTGGCAAAAAATTTGTTTTTAACCCCTCAAAAAAGTATAAAGCGCAAAGTTCAAGAACTTTTAATTGCATTCTGGCTTGAAAATAAATTTTCAAAGGAACAAATTTTAACTTTATATTTAAACAGAGTATATTTAGGTGCCGGAACTTACGGAATTGAGGCAGCATCAAACAGATATTTCGGTAAAAATTCAGCCGATTTAAGCTTAAAAGAAGCAGCAACTCTTGCCGGTATGCTAAAAGCTCCGTCACGATATAATCCGATAGCAAATCCTGATTTAGCACAATCTCGAGCCGAAGTGGTGCTGAATTTGATGTATGAAAACGGCTCTATTACCGAAGAACAGCTTAATAAGGCCATAAAAGAGCCATATCACGACTCAAGCAAATATAAGGTTGAAGGAGCTCGGCATTTTGCCGATATGGTTTATGCCGAAGTCAATACATACATTGCCGAACGCAATCAGGATTTATATGTCAGCACAACCCTAGACCAAGATTTGCAACAAAAAGCCGAATGGATACTAAAAGATGCCATACAATCAAACAAAAATAAAAATGTTTCTAACGGAGCCGTGGTAATTTTGGATTATAATGGTGCCATTAAAGCTTTGGTTGGCGGTGTTGATTATAACAAAAGTCAATTTAACATAGCAACACAGGCTTTAAGACAATCGGGCTCGGTATTCAAGCCTTTTGTGTATATCAGAGCTCTTGAACAAGGCTTTACCCCAAACGATATCATTGAGGATAAGACCGTAAAAATAAAAACTTGGCAACCGCAAAATTATGATAAAAAAACATACGGACTTGTCAGCTTAAACGATGCTTTAATAAAATCATTAAACTTGGCGACAATCAATCTTTCTTGGCACTTAGAGAGCAAAGACATAATTAAAACCGCCCGCAAAATGGGAATTACCACCAACTTAAAAAATAATCCGGCATTGGTTTTGGGGGTTGATGAAGTCAAACTTATTGATATAGCATCAGCCTATTTAAGCATAGCCAACGGCGGATATGCGGCTTGGCCGTATGCAATTTCGGAGATTTACACCAAAGACGGGATACAACTTTATCAACACGATATGAGCGAGCAATTAAGAGTTTTAGATGAAAATGTCGTTTCGGACATAAGCAAAATGCTTGAAAATGTTATAAAATACGGCACCGGAAAAAATGCTTCATTACCCGCATTTGCCGCCGGAAAAACAGGCACTACACAAGATTATAAAGATGCTTGGTTTGTCGGTTGGACATCTGATTATGTTTGTGCCGTTTGGGTAGGAAATGATGATAACTCACCTATGGATAAAATCACGGGCGGAAACCTACCGGCACAAATTTGGAAAAAAATTATGCTTAATACGCTTGATTTAGAATCCATATCTGTTTCTGCACCACAAGAAAAATTTGAACAAAAAAATCAACCTAAAAAGAAAAAAAAGTTCTTATTTTGGTAATTTTTCATCCTTACCATAATTATTATATCATACAACCATCCTAACTATATAGTTTATTTTCAACTTCATACCTATATCTCCCCTTATTTAAACATCGGAAACAATAAGAACACACCTCAAAATTGACTAAATATCCACAAAGAAGACTCGTATAAATTGCAAAAAAAAAAAACGGTTTATGATGTGAACAAAATATGTTTTTAAGGAGTTAGTTGATGAGAAAAATTTGTGAACTTGGTCGTTATGTTCTTTCAAAGTGTGGTGCAGATAAGAAGGAGTTTTTGAGCGCCGTGATAAAAAGTTTCTTACGAAGAATGGCTCAGATGCGCCGTTGTTTTTTGACGAAGTGTACAATATGGGTAGGTGATGATAAAAACATCAAGCAGATGAGCCATTATGCGCAAGAAACCGGAAGAAGTATGGTTGAAATGTTGGGAGTACTCGCCATAATCGGTGTACTTTCTGTTGGCGGTATTGCCGGTTATTCAAAGGCCATGATGAAACATAAGTTAAACAAAACAATCAATCAAATTACAACAATATCTCAAGGTATTAGAACTTTGTGTCTAAATGGAGCCCATCAGTGTAAAGGATTATATTGTATTTATAATACTAGTGCACCATCCCTGAAAAATGGTTGTAAAATGTTAAAGAGCTTAAATTTAATACCTGAAGATATGTGGAAAGAAGACACTAACGATATTATAAACCTTTATGGTGGAGGTGTACAAATTGACTATGGTGCAGAAAATTATGGTTTAAAAATATTGTACTATAGCCTTCCTACAGATGCATGCCTAGATCTTGCAACCATAAACTGGACAGAGGTAGCATCCGGAGTAACTCAACTATCTATTGGTGTTAATGTCCCAACCATATATGGATATTCTAAAGAATATGCTACAAAAAATAATATAACACTAACTAGAGAAAATTCTATTCCTCTACCGGTAGCATCCGTTTCAAATATATGTAATATGAATAATCCAAGTATAGTATTAACATTTGACGAACTATAATTATCATCAATGTAAAGATATCAAACATTATCCACCTAATAAAAGCCCTCGCCCGACAATCATCCAAGCGAGGGGGTTATTTGTTTTATGCAAACCAAAATTATGCTTTATCAGCCGCGTTTGCTTTAGCTCTTGCAGACAAGTCGTCAGCAATACGAGCAGAACGACCACGCAATGCACGCAAGAAATAAAGTTTTGCACGGCGAACTTTACCGATACGAGCAACTTCAATCTTTGCTACATTTGGCGAATAAAGCGGGAACACACGCTCTACACCTTCACCGAAAGAAATTTTTCTAACTGTGAAAGATGAATTTAAGCCATCATTTTTACGAGCAATACAAACACCCTCGTAAACCTGAATACGTTCACGATCGCCTTCTTTAACCTTTGTATGAACTTTTAAGGTATCGCCGGCTTTAAAATCAGGAAGGTTTTTACCTTCAGTGAGCTTTGCAATTTGCTCTTGTTCTAAATTTTCAATTATATTCATCAGTTTTACACTTATAAAAAATTTTGTTATCTTATACACCTAAACCTTTTGTAAATCAAGATATTTTTTCAAAAGGTCAGGTCTGTTTTCTTTTGTTATTTTCAAAGACTGTTCTTTACGCCAATTTTCAATGTTTTTATGGTGACCGCTTAACAAAACCTCAGGAACTGTTCTTCCCTCCCACTCAATTGGGCGGGTATATTGCGGATATTCAAGCAAGCTGTTCTCAAAACTTTCATCTTGATAAGATTGTGAGTTCCCCAAAACATCAGGCAACAACCTTATAATGCTGTCTAACATTATCATTGCCGCTTGCTCGCCACCTGTAAGGACATAATCGCCAATGCTGATTTCTTCTGCCTCGTAGGCTTCCAAAACCCTTTGGTCAACACCTTCAAAGCGACCGCATATAATGGTGAATTCAGGCTCATTTGCCAACTGATGTACTTTTTCTTGAGTAAGAGGCTTTCCTCTCGGGCTCATATATATCAGTTTTCCTGATGTATAATTTGCTTTTATTGCAGCTCCTAACACATCAGCTCTCATAACCATTCCGGCTCCGCCTCCGCAAGGTGTGTCATCAACAGACCCATATTTATCAAAAGCATAATCTCTTATGTTTACCGTTTCAAACGACCATTTTCCATCGCTTAAAGCTTTTCCTGTAACGGAATATCCCAAAAAACCGGGGAAAATTTCAGGATAAAGTGTTAAAAACTTAACCTTCATCACTTTCGTCCTTTTCATCATCTGTGGCATAGTTCATAAATGTTGATGTAACACTTATATACCCTTCGCTTATTTCAACTTCGGGAACATATTCTTTGGTAAACGGAATCATCTCTAACTTATTGTTTTCAATCAGTTTGATTTCCAAAATGTCTCCTGCTCCAAAATTATACACTCCGGCAACCGTTCCAACCTCAATTTCAGAAGATTTTTCAACCACCTTAAGACCAATTAAATCCGTAAGATAATATTCTTCTTCATCAAGTTCGGGCAACACTTCTCGGTTAACATAAAGTTCTGTACCAATCAGATTTTCGGCAGCATTCCTGTCAATTATGCCTTTTATTTTACAACGCAATAATTCTTTACTGCGTCCTACAACTTTTAAGGCAAAAGATTTTGAACCGTCCTTATTTTCAAGCACACCATAAGCATCAATATCCGTATCATCAGCGGTAAAGCTTTTAACTTTAACTTCACCTCTAACGCCGTGCACACCTACAATAGCACCTAAACAAACTCGTTCTTTTGAATTTTCTGCCTTCATAAAGTAGCCTTCTTAATAACAAAATAAAAATTATTCAGCTTGAGCAGCGGCAGCAGCTTCAGCAGCAGCTCTTGCTTTTTCTTCTTTTTCTTTCATTCTCTCAACGGTTTTAGCACGAGGAGCAGATTTTTTGGTTTGTTCACGAATAACCGGAGCTTCGCAAAGTCCGAGACCGGCAAACAATTTTTGCAATCTTTCTGTCGGTTGAGCACCGTTTTTGAGCCATTTTGCTACTTTTTCGGTATCAACAACCAAACGCTCTGCATGTTCTTTAGGCAACAACGGATTGTATGTTCCCAATTTTTCAATAAATCTACCATCACGAGGTGCGCGTTGATCAGCAGCAACAATGCGATAGAACGGACGCTTTTTTGAACCGCCTCTTGAAAGTCTGATACGAACTGCCATTTTATTTTTTCCTTTCTAATAAAATTAAAACACTTAATAGTTTTAAGCCTTATGGCAAAGCCTTAAAACCGTTTGTTAAACCCTCCAAACATATTGTTCATCGGATTTCTTTTCATCATTTGTGCAAGTCCGGACATACCGCCGAATTTGCCCATTTGTTTCATCATGGTAGACATTTGCTCATACGATTTGAGCAACTTGTTTACCTCATGAACTTCAACACCGGAGCCAAGCGCAATTCTTTTTTTGCGTGAGGCTTTGATGATATCGGGATTTGTTCTTTCTTTTTTGGTCATCGAAAGAATAATCGCCTCTTGTTTTTTAATCAGATTATCACCAATTCCGGCTTGTTCAATCTGATTTTTAAATTTGGAAAGCCCCGGAATCATAGAAATAATGCTTCCCATACTTCCCAGTTTTTGCATCTGCCTTAATTGGCTTAGCATATCATTTAAATCAAAATGACCTTTCATCATTTTGGCTGCCATTTTTTCGGTTTCTTCCTTATCAACCTTTTCCATGGCTTTTTCCACCAACGACACAACATCACCCTGCCCCAATATACGACCAGCGATTCTGTCGGCATGAAATTCTTCAATCTCGTCTAATTTTTCACCTGTACCCCAAAACTTAATCGGTACACCCGATACCATTTTCATTGAGAGTGCGGCACCTGCTCTTGATGAGCCGTCAATTCGGGTTAAGGCCAAACCTGTAATCCCGATTTGTTCATTAAACTCTTTGGCCACATTGCAAGCATCTTGACCGATAAGTGCATCGGCAATGAGCAAAACTTCCGACGGATTGGAAATTTCTTTAATTTCTTTAACTTCTTTCATCAACTCAGCATCAATATGCAAACGACCGGCTGTGTCTAATATTAACACATCATAAACACCGTTTTTGGCATCTTGTAAGGCTCGTTTGGTAATTTCTTGCGGTTTTTGACCCTTAACAATCGGCAATGTAGCAACACCGATTTGTTTGCCGAGTTGTTCAAGTTGTTCTTGTGCAGCCGGACGATATATGTCTAATGATGCCATTAAAACTTTTTTGTTTTTCTTTAATTTGCCGGCAATCTTAGCCGATGTTGTGGTTTTACCCGAACCTTGCAAACCAACCATCAAAATCACAACAGGCGAAACCGCATTTAAGTTTAGAGCACAACTTTCATCACCTAAAAGCTTAACCAACTCATCGTGAACAATTTTCACAACCATTTGCCCCGGCTGAATGGAACGAACAACCTTTTCACCTAAAGCTTGCTCTTTAACTTTGGCAATAAAATTTTTAACCACGGGCAAAGAAACATCAGCCTCCAACAAGGCAATGCGAATTTCACGCATAGCACCATCTATGTCACTTTCGCTTAAAACACCTCGTGAGGTGATTTTTGAAAAGACAGAACCTAATTTATCGGTTAATGTTTCAAACATTGTGTTTCCTTGTATTAAAGCCGGCCTATATAACATACTGAACGCCAGTGTGCGAACCCTCGCTGACTGGCGGCACTCCTTAGAGTGTGTATATAAAACAAACTTTTTAATGTTAATTTTGTTTAAGTTTGGCTTGGTTATACAAGCTTTTTTCACAAGAGTCAACCGGTTTTTTCAGTTTTTTTGTTATATTGCCACTTCAAGTTTAATTTAAATATACTTTATGCTTGCAAAATTTTTAGAAAATATTTATTATAATCTTGTCGCCAAACGGCGATGGTGTCTACAAAACATCAAAATCACAAGAAACTCCTTATTTTTTGGGGAGTAAGGGATATAAGGCTTTGTGCTCGAATAACCTTGACTGACTTGTTGCAGTTTGTTAGCTCCCCGCTTTGGATTTTTTTCAAGGCGGTTTTGTTTTAACTATTCAAAACGGAGCTAAAAATATGGAAAAAACTAAACCAACCGAAAATTTTGAAAAAGAATATTCTCAAAATTTAAGCATCAGAAGAAATTATCGTAAAAAATTAATCCAAAGTGTGGCAAGACAAATCTGCCGTATCAGTATTGAAGAAAAAATCAGTTTAGAAAAACTGGCCGAAATGGCAAATGTGTCCGAGCTGACACTCAAACGATGGCTTATTGGCAAAGGCGAAATGCATCTAGACAGTTTGTGTAAAATCTGTTTAAGGTTTAATAAAAGGCTGATTATCAGTATCAAAGATATTCAGGATTTGTAAAACCAACCTTAACCTGTCACCGCATAAAGAAAATTTACCTCAAATTTGATTTAAACCCCAAATCAATACACTTTAAACTTGCAAAAAAAAAAAACGGTTTAAGATGCGATGTGAAAGGTAAATTTTGACCTTTCAAAGGTACTTAAACTTAATTTTTATAGAAAGGATTAAATTATGAGAAAATATTTTCT
>JAFTYO010000015.1 GCA_017464685.1 Alphaproteobacteria bacterium | reverse complement strand
GTGTACAAAAGGCGTACACAAGCGAAAAAACACCGATTAGATGTGGCACAATTTGGAAGAAGTATGGTGGAGATGCTTGGAGTGTTAGCCATAATCGGAGTTTTATCGGTTGGTGCTATTGCCGGTTACTCAAAAGCGATGGAAAAATATAAGTTAAATAAGCAAGCGGAGCAATTATCTCATTTGCTAAATTTGGTATATCGACACAAAGCAAGTTGGGGGCAAAAACCACCTTATATGAATCTAATTGAATATTTTATTAAAATGGGAGAAATACCCGAAGATATGATTAAGGATAATGGAACAGCATATATCTATGATTCATTTGGTGCCAAAGTTAGTATATCAACAAACGGTTGTTCGCCAACATGTAATTACATTAATGTTGCATATCATTTAGGAGATGACAATTTTGAAACATGTCTAAATGCATTAAATGTTGCAAAAGAATTTCATTCCCAATTATGGAGTGTTATGACCTATAAACAAGCGAATCAAGAAGATACATCTTACACAGGTAGCGGTTATTGGGTTGGAGATAAATATTGTACATCACAAGCAAAATGTATCAGAAATATGACATTGAAAGATATTAGTACAGTATGTGAATATTGTGCCCAATCTTATTATTGCAGCTTGAATTTGCAATATGAAATTATAGATTAGTAGTACAATATGAAAAAGCCTCCTAAGAAGGAGGCTTTAAGCAATTTTTATCAATTATAACAATTCTAAAAATTTAAATCCGGCTTCAATCATTATTTTGATAAATAGCAAAGCAATGACTGATAAAATTACAATTCGGATAATTTTATTACCATTTTTAATGGCCATGCCTGTTCCGATATAGCTTCCGATTGTGCTAAACACGGCTGCGGCTAATCCTAAAGGAATGATTACGGCATTGTTATACAAGAAAACGGCCAATGAGCATAAGCCGATGGTGGCATCAATTATTTTAGCATTTCCTTCCGATTGCAAAAGTTTCATTTTTGCAAAACCCGAATATGCCAAAATGAGAAATGTACCCGAGCCGGGGCCGTAAAAGCCGCCGTATATACCGACAAACAAAGTTACAATTGAAACAATTGCATATTGTTTTGTTCGTGAAATGTTTTGAGTGTCTTTAGGCTCTAAATCTTTTTTCAACAAGACATAAATTGCGGTTAGCGGAAGCAAAATAAGCAACAAAATTTTAAATATTTTTTCATCAACCACAAGTGCAAATTCAGCACCTAAAAAAGCTCCGATTGCGGCGGTTATAATGCCGATAACTGCTAAATGATAATCTATAAATTTATTTTTGCAATATCTGATTGTTGAAGTAACCAATCCGAACGATGCAGACAATTTGTTGGTATAAACTGCCACATTGGCCGGAAGTCCGGCAAGCATATATGCAGGTATGGAAATCAGTCCGCCACCGCCACCGATTGCGTCAACAACACCAGCCAAAAATGCCAAAGGGCAAACAATTAAAAACATAGATAGTGTAAGTTCCATGATATTTTCTTTCATTTAAGTTAGTTTCAGTCGATAATGTAACATATTTTATTATATGTCAAGCAATACCAAAAAGGATTTACCCCATTTTCTTTGGTATATGTTACAAAAGTTTCTTTTATTGTTTGAGAAAGCACTTATAATGAAAACCGAATTTTTTAACAGGAGTAAAAATAGTGACTTTGGGTTTAATTGTTGCGTTTGCAGTGTTTTTTTCCGACCAATTAAGCAAATGGTTTGTGCAGGGGTATTTTGATAATATACATTCCCCACAAGCCTTCGGTAGTTTTTTTAATTTGGTTGAAGCTTGGAATACCGGTGTCAGTTTTTCGATGTTTAATGATGGCGGAATTTTGGGAATGGTAGTTTTGAGTTTGTTTGCAATCGGGGTGATTGTCTTTTTGTTGATGTGGCTAAAAAAAGAAGATGATAAAGTTGTTCAGCTTTCGTTAGGCTTTATCATAGGTGGAGCATTGGGAAATGTGGTTGATCGAATCCGTTTCGGTGCAGTGTATGACTTTTTGGATTTTTATTATAACAATTGGCATTGGCCTGCTTTTAATTTGGCCGATGCGTTTATTTGCACGGGTGCTTTTATCATAATTTTGCATGGAATGATAAAGGCAAAATCGAACATAAAAAAGGAAGGTGAAAAATGAGAAAAACTTTGGTGTTGATGTTTCTGATGTGTTTTGTTTTAGGCTCTTGCGGTCTTACCAAAAGAGATTTGGGACTGGCAAAAGACACTCCCGATGAAACAAAAGTTGAAACCAGAAAACCGCTTGATTTACCGCCTGATTTTGATGTTTTGCCAAACTAAGGTGTTATATGCTTAAAATTTTGCTTTTTATACTTTGTTGTTTTGTAAATATCGCTGAGGCTAAGTTTCTTGGCGCTGAAGAGTTTTATTTGGGCAATGGTTTACGGGTTGTCGTTGTGCCAAACCACAAGGCTCCGGTAATTAAACAAATGATTTGGTATAAGGTCGGCACTGTTGATGAACCTCTCGGCAAAGGCGGAATTGCACATCTTTTGGAACATTTGATGTTCAGAGGTACAAAAAAGGTTAAAGATTCGTCTTTTAACAACATTATTGAGGCTCATGGTGGGCAAAGCAATGCTTTTACATCGCACGATTTTACGGTGTACTATGAGTTTTTGGATATATCTCGTTTGGAAGTTGCTTTGGCGCTTGAGGCTGACAGAATGCAAAATTTGCACATTTCCGATGAAGCTTTTGAAACAGAGCGCAAAATTGTATTTCAAGAAAGAAAACAACGAATTTCAAACAGTCCGTTTGCAAGGTTTGGTGAAGTTGTAACCAAAACATTGTGGCAAAACAACCCGTATGCAAGGCCGATTACAGGTACCGAAGACGAAATAAATTCTTTAACCAAACAAGATGCAATTGATTTTTACAATATGTACTATTCGCCCGATAATGCGGTTTTAGTGTTGGCCGGTGATATTGATATTGATACGGCTAAAAAATTGGCTAAAAAATATTTTGCCGACATTAAAGCAAAAAATGTTAATCGCAAGCAACCTGATTTTTATATCACGCAAAATACTTCTTTCGAAGTGAAGCAACAAAATGTCGAAATAAAACAAGTTCGTTTGAGTGAAAAATATGTTGTGCCGCATTTTGCGCAAAATATTGAACAGACTTTTGCATTGATGTTGTTTTCAAGTTATTTCGGAGAAACATCAAACAGTTACTTAAAAAGAAATTATGTTTTAACCAATAAGGTGTTATCGGCAAGCAGTTATTATCAGCCGTATGCCAGAGGGCAGGGCAGTTTTTCAATTTCGGTGGTACCAAACAACGAAGATTTTGATTTTGATAAGTTTGTAAACAAGGCTTTGACAGATGCTTTATTGTTATTTACGCAAGAAAAACTCGAAGATGAAAAGAAAAAGATTTTGACTTCGTTTGTGTATATGCTTGACAATCCCGAAGATGCGGCTTCAATTGTCGGAAGTTTTGCGGCACTCGGGTTTGATGTGCAACAAATTGAAAACTATGCACAATATATCAAAGATGTTAAGCTTGAAGATGTTAAAAAAGCGGTTTCATATTTGCAAAACGATGCAACAAATGTAAAAGCATCTTTGTTGCCTTTGTTGCACAAAGGAGAAAATGATGACTAAAATTTTAAGTTTTATCAGTGTGCTTGTGTTGATTGTTTTGGGAGTTGTTTATCGAAACAGCACCATTGATTTTGATAAAATTGTGGCAAACTCCGTGTTAAAAGAAAAAACATTTAATAAGATTGCACAAGAAATTGTAACCCCTAAAGGCATAAAATATTGGCTTATTGAAGATAAGCAGATTGAACTTATAGGTTTGAGTTTTTCGTTTGATAAGGCCGGTACGGCATATGATGAACAAGAAAGTCAAGGATTATCGTTGATTGCGGCACAAATGCTTGATGAGGGTACCAAAGAGTATGATTATGAAAAATATCACAATTTTTTGGATTTGCACGGAGTGGCAATCGGCTTTAGTGCCGACAAAGAGTATTTTAACGGTTATATTACAACCCCTTCATATAACAAAATGCAAGCTTTTGATATGCTTGATAAGGTTTTATTTGAACCGCGCTTGGGAGATGATTTTTTAAGCATATTGAAAAACAAATTTGCGGTTTCGGTTAAGACACAAAGAGAAACTCCGAAATCGGAGCTAGCGCTTAAATTCAAACAAGAAATTTATGGCAATCACCCTTATGCCCGAACGGTTGAAACAATGGCCGAAAGTGTTGAAAAACTTACAATTAATGACATTAAAAACTTTTTGCAGGCTGATTTGGTGCAAAACAATTTGATTATCGGTGTTGCAGGTAATATAACTGCTGATGAGGCTTCAAAATTTATTGATATGATTTTTGCAAAATTTAATCGAGAAAACAACAAGCCGAAACTAAAAGCACCAAAGTTGAATTTGATACCTGAAATTACGGATATCAAAAGAAAAACCGCACAGGTTATCAGCTCATTTGCGCTAAAAGGTGTAAAAAGGCTTGATGCTGATTTTTATCCTTTGCATATTGCAAATTATATTTTTGCCGGCTCCGGTTTAACCTCAAGGTTATCGCTGATTACAAGAGAAAAAGAGGGTTTGACATATGGAGCTTATACCTATTTGGTTACAGATGAAAATTCACCTCTTATTATCGGCGGATTTTCTTTAGTGCCGGAAAATTACTCCAAGATGAAAGAACTTCTCAGTGAGCAAATGCAAAAATTTGCAACAAACGGGGCTACAAAAGATGAGTTAAAAGCGGCTAAAGATTATCTTTTAGCCTCATACAATTTGCGATTTAAATCCACTTTGGCACTGTCGGGGATGTTAAATGAGATGCAAAAGTCGAAATTAGGACTAGATTTTTTGCAAAAAAGAAATGATTATATAAAAAGTGTTACTTTAGATGATGTAAATAAGGCGGCGGCGAAATATTTTGCTGCTAAGCCCAAAGAAGTCAGAATTGGTTTAATTGAATAAATTTAGGAGAAACTTGAAAATGTTCGGACTCGGTGACAACAAACCCAAAGCATGGAAAAAACTTGAAACAGAATATAAGCGCTTCAAAAATGTACAAATGCGTGATTTGTTCAAAAATGATGAAAAAAGAGCTCAAAAATATACTTTAAAGCTCAAAGATATGTTTTTGGATTATTCTAAAAACCGTTTTGATGAAAAGGTTATGGAAAACTTAATTGCACTCGCCGAAGAATGTAAATTGGAAGAAAAAATTAAGGATATGTTTGACGGGGTGAAAATCAACAACACCGAAAACAGGTCTGTGTTGCATATTGCGTTGCGTAATCGTTCAAAAAGACCTATTTTCAGTGATGAAAAAAATGTTATGCCGCAGATTAAGGAAGTTTTGAAAAAAATTAAAAGCTTTTCCGATGCCGTGCGTTTTGGTGATTTTGTAGGTTATACCGGTAAAAAACTCACCAACATTGTTAATATTGGTATCGGCGGGTCCGATTTGGGGCCGGTAATGGTTTGTGAGGCATTGCGCAAATATTGGGCAAAAGATATAAATTGTTATTTTATTTCCAATATTGACGGTACGGCTTGTGCTGAAGTGTTAAACAAGGTTGACCCTGAAACCACACTCTTTATTGTGGCCTCAAAAACATTTACCACCATTGAAACACTTACCAATGCCAAAACTTGCCGTAAATGGCTCGTAAATGCGTTGGGTGAGCATGCGGTGGATAAACACTTTGTAGCTCTTTCCACCAACAAAGCCGAAGTTGAAAAGTTTGGTATAAATCCGGAGAATATGTTTGAATTTTGGAGTTTTGTCGGCGGCAGATATTCTTTGTGGTCTGCAATCGGACTTATAATTTCAATTGCGGTAGGCTATGAAAATTTTGAAAAACTCTTGGAAGGTGCCTACACTATGGACGAGCACTTCCGCACCACCGAGTTTGATAAAAATATGCCTGTGATTATGGCGCTTTTGGGCATTTGGTATAATAACTTTTTTGATGTTAATCGTTATGCCGTGATTGCTTATGACCAATATTTGCAATATTTACCGGCATATTTGCAACAGCTTGATATGGAAAGTAACGGAAAATCGGTTGATAAAAATAATGAGTTTGTAAAATATGCAACAGGTCCGGTGTTGTTTGGCGGAGCAGGAACCAATGTTCAACATTCGTTTTTCCAACTTTTGCATCAGGGTACAAAAATGGTGCCGACAGATTTCATTATACCGGCAATTTCTCACAATGAGCTTGGCAATCATCATCAGATTTTGATGTCAAATGTTTTGGCGCAAGGTGAGGCCTTAATGTGGGGAAAAACTGTAAAAGAAGCTGCCGAAGAACTTAAAAAAGCCGGCAAAACAACGGCTGAAATTGAGGCTTTGAAAAAGTATAAAAGCTTTGCGGGAAATCGTCCTTCAAATACAATATTGTTTAAAAAAATTGACCCGTTTTCTTTGGGAATGCTGATTGCTTTATATGAGCATAAGGTTTTTGTTCAGGGAATTATCTGGAATATAAATTCGTTTGACCAGATGGGGGTTGAACTCGGCAAGCAAATGGCCTTGAATATTTTGCCGGAACTTGAAGGTAATGCCTTTGGTGTAACTCATGACAGTTCAACTTTGTCGCTGATTAAACAAATTAAAAAATTCAGAAAGTAACAATATGACAATCCGTTTACTGCCAGATAACCTGATAAACCAAATTGCCGCTGGTGAAGTGATAGAACGGCCGGCTTCGGTTGTTAAAGAATTGGTTGAAAATTCTATTGATGCCGGCGCATCAAGAATTGAGGTTACTTTGGCAGGGGGCGGAAAAAACCTGATTGTTGTTGCAGATGACGGAAAGGGCATGTCATCTGATGAACTTAAAGTTGCCATAAAAAGGCATGCGACTTCAAAGCTTGAAGATAATGATTTGTTTAATATCAAGCACTTAGGGTTTAGAGGCGAAGCTTTGCCTTCAATTGGTGCCGTAGCCAGAATGAGCATTATCAGTCGTCAAAAAGGCTCTGAAGATGCTTATAAAATCGAAGTAAACGGCGGATGTGAAACCGATGTTATGCCGGCAGCCTTAAACCATGGTACCCGAATTGAAATCAGAGATTTGTTTTATACAACACCGGTAAGGTTAAAGTTTTTGAAAACCGATTCTGCCGAAACGGCTCAGTGTGTTGACATTGTAAACAGAATTGCGATGGCAAATCCGCACATATCGTTTTATTTATATGCCGAAGATAAGAAAAAAATTGCTTTGGAAGCGGTTGATGATAAGTTAGATATTGCTCGTTTGAGGCGTTTGGCTCAGGTTATGGGTAAAGATTTTGAGGAAAATTCGCTTCTGATAAATGCAACAAGAGAAAATATCAGTATCAGCGGATATGTGAGTTTACCGACATTTAACAAGGCTAATTCGTTGTCGCAATATTTGTTTGTAAACTCAAGACCGGTAAGAGATAAGCTTTTGTTAGGAGCCATAAAAGGGGCATATCAAGATGTTCTGGCCTCAAACAGATATCCGGTATGTGCGTTGTTTATTAATGTTGACCCGTTTTATGTTGATGTCAATGTGCATCCGGCAAAAGCCGAAGTCAGGTTTTTTGACAATGCACAAATCAGGGGATTACTGGTTGGCTCAATCAGGCAAGCGCTGTCTGTTGGTGATATGAAAGTTGCAACTAATGTAGATTTATCATCGTTTATAAAAGATGACATTTCTCAGGTTTATCAAGAAAAATCATCTGTTTTGGAATCGCCCATAAGAGTTATGCAAACTTCGAAACCAAGTTTTTCTTATTCATCAAGTCCAAGAAGAACTTATCAGACCGACATTCCAGATTTTGATAAGATGTTTTCGGTTAAGACCGATTTTCCCAAACAAAAAACAGATGTTGAAACCTATACCGAGACGGTTGGGGCTTTGGGTATGGCAAAAGCGCAGTTTCATAACACATACATTATATCGCAAAATGAGGATAGTATAGTTATTGTTGACCAACATGCCGCCCATGAGCGGATTGTGATGGAAAAGCTTAAAACATTGCTTTTGGCTGAAAATAAGGTGGCAACGCAAATGCTCCTGATTCCGGAAGTGATAGAACTTTCGGCGCTTGAAAGAGAACATATATTATCTGAAAAAGAAAATTTGCGTAAACTCGGTTTAGTAGTAGATGAGTTTGGCTTAACCGAATTGATTGTAAGAGAAATTCCGGCGCTGATTTCGGGAGCTGATGTTAAAAAGCTTATAACCGATTTGGCGCAAGAGGTTGCCGAATGGGGAGGCCAGTTTAGCCTAACCGATAAGTTACACCATATATGCGCAACCGTTGCTTGTCATGGCTCGGTAAGAGCGGGAAGGAATCTTAATTTTGATGAAATGAACAGGCTGTTAAGAGATATGGAAAAAACCGAACACTCCGGACAATGTAACCACGGTCGTCCGACCTATGTCGAACTGAAAATTTCAGATATTGAAAAACTTTTTGAAAGAAGATAAAAAACCGCCATTTGTTGATAACAAAAGGCGGTGGAATTTTTGAAAAACTAGTGAATTACTGAAAATGTAATCTCATCAGTATATATACCAGGTTGAACATTTTCAGGAATATGTAAATCAGCTCCGATAACCACATAATCATCATTTTCAGAGTAATCGTAGCTATATGTAATTTTAATCTGGTCGCTATAGTTGTCTTCTGATACTAAATAATTACCATTTGCTGATTGAAAAGTTACATCTGCAACATTGCCATTTACTCCTGAACATTTGGGATAAGTTGGTTGGCCTTCTACTGCAAGAAGGTTATAACCATCAACATGGGGGTAATCACTATCACTCTCAGTAATTGTAAAAGCATTATTACCTTCTTTTATAGTAAGATGACCAAAGTTAATGTTATTATCGCAGGTAAGTTTTTTTGCAATACTAATTTCTGCTGTGGCAGTAATATCTGCAGACTCCATTGCATATACATTTGTTGCTGTTAAAAGAGCCGCAGCAGTAAGAAGAAAATATTTTCTCATAATTTTTAATCCTTTCTATAAAAATTAAGTTTAAGTACCTTTGAAAGGTGCAAAAATCCACCTTTCAAGACGCATCATAAACCGTTTTTTTTTTTT
>JAFTYO010000014.1 GCA_017464685.1 Alphaproteobacteria bacterium | reverse complement strand
TTTCATATTGACCTCCAATTAGGTTTTTTGCGTCTTGGCAGACCGCAAAAGTTTAACCTAATTGGAGCGCTTTGACAATATCATCGCTATAAGCTTTTCTGAACCACGCGTCTAACGCGTGGTTTTCTGTATACAAAAAAGGTTGCAGTTTCCTGCAACCTTTGAAGTTTCCAAAAACAACAAATACTAACGCTTTGAGAATTGGTATGAACGACGAGCTTTTGCCTTACCATATTTTTTACGTTCAACAACACGATCATCACGAGTTAAGAAACCAGCTTGTTTCAAAACAGAGCGAAGTTCAGGCTCGTATTCATTCAAAGCTTTTGAAATACCATGTTTGATAGCGCCGGCTTGACCTGACAAACCACCGCCCTTAACTGTACATACAACATCAAACTCGTTTACACGATTGGTAATTTCAAACGGTTGATTGATAATCATCTTCAACACCGGACGAGCAAAGTATGTATCAATATTTTTATCATTTACGGTAATGTTACCTTTACCCGGCATAATCCATACACGAGCAACAGCATCTTTTCTTTTACCGGTTGCATATGAACGACCAAGCTTGTCTTTGTTGGCTTTGCGAGTAACAGGAGCTTCAGCTTTGGTTGTTGTTGCAGATTTAATTTCTTGCAAAGATTCTAATTTCTTAGCCATTATAATGCACTCCTTTTATTTTTGGGGTTTTTAGATGCAATGTCCAAAATTTCCGGATTTTGCGCAGAGTGAGGATGATTTTCACCGGCATAAACTTTGAGTTTTGTCATTTGTTGACGACCCATCGGATTGCGAGAAATCATGCGTTCAACAGCTTTTTCAACAACTCTTTCAGGGAAACGACCTTCTAAGATTTTGCCGGCTGTTGTTTCTTTGATACCGCCAATCCAACCTGTGTGTTTGAAATATTTTTTATCGGTTAATTTTTTACCTGTTAATCTGACTTTGTCAGCGTTAACAACAACTACATAGTCACCACAGTCAAGGTTTGGAACAAAGTATGGCTTGTGTTTACCGCGCAAAATTTTTGCAATTTCGGCAGCAAGACGACCCAATACAACACCTTGTGCGTCAACTACATACCATTTTCTCTCAATGTCTGAGGGTTTGGTTGCATATGTGTTCATCTTTTTCTCTTTCTAAAAAATTATTATTAAACTCTCGCTCAATATACATATTTTTTTCTGCTTGTCAATGAGAAAATATAACGCATATTCAATATGTTGCGAAGCGGTATTGAAATACCATAGCCTATCTTATTGATTTTAATACAAATATCATTATTTTATCAAAAAGCAATTCGGAAAAATATTTTTTCTATGTTAATAACTATTATATTTTTCGGAAATTTTTATGTTGGGATTGACTGGCTTTTGCCTTATCGCTCTTGCAAATTTATCGGAATAGCCTTTTATCATACCAATCAGTTTTCTGCCGGTTTGAGGCTCGGCAATTTGTTTATCAAGCTCGGTTTGTGCGTCTTTAAGAGCCTCCGGTTTTTTGACCAGCATTTTAATTATGCCTTTTTTAACCACACCCATATCTTGCGTTTTTTGGCTTAAAAACGAATTTAATACTTTGCTCATTTTGGTGCGCAATATTAAGTTCGGATTTTTCTCCTTAAAACGCTCAGAAATACCTTTAGCAATTTCTTTATCCATATTTCCAGATAATAATGAGGCTTTGACAATTTCGTTTATATCTATACCGGCAGTATCTGATTTTATTTGTGACGCAGTTTTTACAACAGCAGCAATTTTAAGCCCCAATTCGGTTTGATATTGTCCGTTTTTTTGCAATCTTAAAAATGCATCTGCCACACTAATTTTATGACCGTTTTTACTTTCTAAAACCATCAAATCAAAAGTATCATATATAAGCTTGCCCAATTCTTGACGGTCTTTTTCAGAATAATTATCTTTTTGACCTTGCAAATCTACTGAACTTACAGCCTCTTTCATGATACCTTTTAATATAGCTATATCAATATTTTTTTGCCCGACGACTTCACTTATGGTTGGCATAAATTCTTTAGGAATATTAAACCCCAAACTTGTTGCCGATTTATCGTTGATTTTTTCACTAACAATATTCAGAATCGGCATATCAACACCTTGTTGCTGCAATTTTTGAACCTGATTTGCTATCACTTGTCCTAAATTTTGCGTCCCCTCAACCGAGGCTGAGGCATAAACATTGAAGATAAGTGCTCCTAAAGTTTCTTTGTCTTTATGTGACAACAATGGTTGATTGCTTTCAAAAATACCGATATCTTTTATACCTTCTTTGACAAATCCTCTGATTATGCTTTTATCGATTGGCATATCCTGATTGTTTATTGCACTGTTTATACAATCGGTAAAATCTTGAGCATTTAAATCTTTATAAAAATCCGTTAAAGCCAATAGCCCTCTTTGACATTCGGTCAAATAGGTCGAATCGGTTTGTTTATCAGCATAAACTTTTTCAATTTCAGAGCTTAGAATTGCACCTACACGAGAAAATGCTTTATCGCCGTCATTTGAAGAATAATCTAAGTTTTTTTGCAATGTTTTATATATCACTTTACCTAAAAGCTCTTTATCTTTTTCTTTCGGGTCAACAATTGCCATAGCGCCTGTATCAAACAAACCGATGGTGTTGGTTTGAGTATCAATTTTAAGTTGCTTTGAATGTCTATCATGGTCAAACTTGCCTCCGGAAAGCATATTCATCAATTCAACCGTAAAATATGCTTTTGATACGGCTTTTTTGTAGGCAGGATTTGAAATATCATCTAAATCCACACCTTTTGCTCGCTCTAAATCTGCCCAATTCTTACCAAAATCGGGCCAATCGGCAACATGGAGCTTAAATGTATATCCATCTACGCTAATTTCTTTTTCTTTATAAAGTTTTTTAGCCGTTTTGAGTTGTGAATAACCAATATCTAAATCAGTTTCAATCTCAACGGTTTCTTGTGCTTGTGATACAAGTCTTACAAAACTGTCAACCCCGTTTTTCATCACACCTTTTTGCGCCAAATCATACAGCATTTTTTCAAATATGCCAAATTCTTTATCGGAGGCGATTTTTGCTCCAGCTCGCAAAATTTTTGTAACTTTATCAGTTTGAAATGGAATTTGACCATTTTCAAATTTACCTTTTTCAAGTGTTACAAAATATGAGGCAGAGCCTAAAATTTGACCGAACCATACGTCTTTTCCAAAGTCCAAATTGTTATCGCCATCTTTGTTTTTATAAAACTCAAGCCATTCATAAATTTCCCAACGAGATGGACGAGATGCATTTGATTTTAACTCTTGCATTTCATCTCTGATAAATTTAGGAACATCTGTATAAGAGGCCATTGCTTGTCCAAGTTTTATGGCAGCAGGTCCGGAATTTTCCAAAAACAATCTGATACCTTTGGCTATGCTTTTTTCAGGATCGGTAGTTTCGGAGTTTTCATTTGCAGCAACCATCATAGCTGCTAAATAAAGCGTGCGTTCATTGTCTTTGCGGGATTTTATGTATGAATGTAAAAATTCGGTACCGATTTTACTCATATCGCTATCAGCATTAGGAAAAATTCTGGGAGCAACTTTTTTGAAAATATCTTCCCATCTTTCTTTGTTGTTACTTGAAGATGAAGAGTGTAACAGTTCATTTATCAATACTGCTCGTGCTTCTAGCGGGTATCCCCAAAATTCGCGGTGTAAAACTTGCAATGTTTCGGGAGATATTTCTTTTTTTACGTAGTTATCATATCTGAATACATCATTAAGAGTTTTCATCAAATGTGTACCATATTGTTGGCATTGGTTAGGTGTTCCTTTAGAAAGCAGAAAATCTATTAATTCTGTTGCTTCACTAGGTTTGCTGTCTACTAACATTTTTACCGTATCAAAACCTGCAATCAATAAGCTGTTGTTATCACGATTACCCTTTCCCATTTCATCAAAACTTTCAGGTTTGGGGCGAATTAACATTGATAATTCTTCTTGTGACACAAACTTATCAGCCAAAAGTTTTGCAATTTCCAAACGGTCAGCCATATTAACATTATCATCGATTTTTTCTTCACCCCAAAATTTTTCTTTGTATGTGCAGTGCAATTTGTTTATAAACAGCTTTATTTTTTCGTGTAGCTCGGGACTATTATCATCAATTTTATAGCCACAGGCGGCAAATGCGCTTTCAACCCACAATCTTTGATATTGTCTTCTGATGTCAGGGTCAGATATACGGTGTTTTTTGTTGATAAAAATATCGTAATGAGCATTACGTTCGTAAGGGTCTTTTATCGCTTCAATTTCTTCAATAAAATCTTTTAATAATCGATTTTGTATTTTGTAGTCGTCGGCAAACCCCGATACCTCTGCAATTTGCTGATATGCTCCTATTCTTTGTATTAAAGGAAGACTTTTATCAAAAATAATACTGTTATCTAAAAGTTGATTTTTTAAATTTGCAGTAATGTTAGCATTTTCGTATTTTAGAGTTTCTAAAAATTTAATAGAAGATTTTAGAGATTTTTTTACATCTGTTTCCGAACGAATCATATCCACAACAAAAGAACCGATTTTTTCAATGTTGCGAACGGAATTAGGTATGGCATTAAATGTTTTAACCGCTTCCAATGTGTCTTGCGGATAATTTTCTCTGTTTAATAAAAATGGTTCAAACTTTTCTTTTACTATGTTTGTAAAATATAGGGTTGAAGATGTGGAGCCGAAAAATTCTTTTAACGGCAGTTTATTACTTTCTCCTTTTAGGATATATGTAGTTAAAGCATAACTTAAGAAGAAATTTTGTCTTAATGTTAAATCTTTATTCTCGGTAAACTCAGATAAATCAGTCGGTATGCCTATTTTTTCAAAAAAAGTATTACCAAACAAAGGTTTATAGTCAGCAAAATTTATATCTTTGTAATCAATGTTAGGATTATCATTAACTTGTTGTTCAATATAAGCCATCAAATTTTTTAGCTCTAAATTGGTCATATTATAAACATCATCACCATATCCGTTTATTATTTTATCAGAACTTGTAATTTCAAGATATTCTTTATGGTACTTGATAAGCTGTTCATTGGTGGTAAAATTTCCCATATCTTGATCTAATATGTACCAATTATTGTGATATTCAGAAAAGTCACTACGGCCTACTTCTCTCATTTGTAGCATATAATTGCCTGTTTTTAATGTTTCTTGATACATAGCATTAAATACTGCTTCATCATTTTCGGGGATATAAGTTGTTGATGCAAATTTTTTTTCTTCTTCGGTAAGGAATGATAATATTAACTCTTCGTCAAAATCTAAGTATTGGCTTGAAAGGGTACTTTTGTCTTTTAACTCATAATAATCATGGAGCAATATATCTTTAAGATTTAAAGTGTAGTATTTAAGTCTTGGGTCGTTGTTGTTGATTGTTGCGTTATATACGTCTAAACGTGAAAAATGTTCATCTTCTGATTTGAAATCGTGGTTGAATACACCGGTATAATGCTTTAATTTGTAAAGGGCATGTGTCGGAATATTTGCATTATTCGGGTCTTGTTTTAGTTGTTGCAACATTGCGTAATCTTCTTTAATGATATCTGCAACTTGTTTGAAAAAATCTTTTCTTTTTTGCTCTATAAGTAGATCTTCTTTTTCTGCATATTTTTCCAGCGGAAACGAATCTAAGATGTTGCCGTCTATATCAACAAAATATCCCCAATAATTTGGTGTAATGGTTGCTTTGTACGGATTTTGATAATTGGCATCGTATAAAACATAATATACATTATCTACTATACGTTGTGAAGTAATTCCAAACTTTGAAGAATCAATTTCATTATCAAAAAGTATTTGAGGAGGAATTGTTTTTATGGTCGGATTTTCTGTCATCTCCAAATTTAAGGAAGGGAAACTATCAGGGGTGAAACGGTAGAAAAAATTAGTAAATACATTAGAATATTGTAAACGTATATCAACAGGAAGTTCTTCTTCAGCCCTTAAATTATGATAACAATTTTGCAAAATTTTTAAGTTTCTTTTGGGAACAAAATATAAAGTAGAGTTAAAAATGTTCTCTATTTCTTCAATGGCATATTTTCCGATTGCAGTTTTTGATAAATTAATTCCTTCCAAACAATTTATAGCAAGGGATGCATAATTTTCATAATTACCTGTTTGCAAAACATTATCCCAAAATTGCAGACTTAAATTTGTTCCTTCATCTAATTGTTTTTGAAAGTCTTTTCTTTTTGCTTCTTCAATAGCAACTTGAGTTTCATATTCTTCATCAGGAACAATTTTAAATGGAAAAGAATTTAAAATTGTTTCTCTTTCTGTTTGTCTATCAGGCATATGAAATTCGGAGCCGTAAATTTTACAATATTCTTTACCGACAACTTGTATCCATTTTTCAAGATTGTCTTTTTGCTCTTGATAGCCAAGCCAACTTTTAAAAAGAATTGCATCGCTTTGCTTAATTATGCGTCTGGGCATTTCTTTTCTTAAATCGGCAAGGTGTGAATATACAATTTTGTTAAGAGCTGATTGATAATGAGGTTTTAAGAATTTTCTTTCCGAAGTATAACCTTTTGCCCAAAATTCTTTTCTTTCCGTTATATCTTGAAGATAAGAAAGCAAAATTTCTTGTCTTTGTGATAAAGGAGCTTCGTAATATCCGAGTTCTTTTAATTCTTTTTCAAAAAATGAGACATATCTGTTGGAAGAGTAATCTTGTTTAATTTGTTCGGGGATTGAGCTTATTTCAAAATCGTTAATATTAATGTTTTGCTTTTGATAATCGTCTTCTATGGTTTTAATTTTAATGTCAATGGCATTTAATCTGCTTTCGTTATTGGGATGTTCATCTAAAGCTCTGGCTAATATTTGTTTTAACGAATCATATATTTGTTCATTACCGAATATATGAGAGGCAATTTTTCTTGCTTCATTTATATTGAACCCTGCTTTTGCCATCATATCAAGAGAATTTAAATCTGATGTAATTTCTTCCATCTTAGAATTGTTATGTTCTTTTAATAAGAAATCTTGTCTTAAATGCCCTAATTCGTGTCCTAAAATATAAGCAAGCTGATCTTGATTTTCTACCATTTCAAGCAAGCCTTTAGTTACAAAAATGGTTGGATATTGTTCTCTTGCCGCTTCTTTAATTTCTTCATCTGATACGGTATTTCCCCATTTATCAATCGGATCCAATATTACTGCTCTTTTAGGTGGAATAAAAGCAGCATTCGGATTTTGGTCATCTACTATACAAAAATAAACAGGATAACGTTCAAAATCAATTTCGTCACCTATTAGGCGCTGGCAGATATTTTGTAAAAAATCCTGCCTTTGCTGTTCTTCTTCAAGTGTTCCGCTGATAATTTTTAATTTATCGTAAAATTCATCTAAAACTTTAGCTTTAATTTTTTGAATATCCATTGTCACACCTCTATATTTTTGTATTTCTTGTAGCATATCATCTTTTTGTCAAAAAAACAAGCAAATATTACAATCAAAATATTTATAAATTATTACATATCTTAAATTTTTTGCTTGAATAATCTGATTTAGTGGTATAGATTTGAGCCGAATTGAATTTTTTTTAATTTTGGTTGCATTAGGATTTATATCTTGATGCGGCTGTGTGTTTAACTTACAAATAGCTGCGAAAGGAGCTTTTATAACCATGAGTAAATGGGTCTATACATTTGGTAACGGCAAAGCCGAAGGCGATGCTTCCATGAGAAATTTGCTCGGTGGTAAAGGTGCCAACCTTGCTGAAATGAATGTGGTTGGTATGCCTGTTCCTCCGGGATTTACCGTAACAACAGAAGTTTGTACATATTACTATGACAATAACCAAACTTATCCTTCAGACTTGAAAGACCAAGTCCGTGCTGCAGTTGCACATGTTGAAGGCATTATGGGCAAAAAATTTGCCGATTCTGAAAATCCGTTATTGTTCTCAGTTCGTTCAGGTGCAAGAGTTTCAATGCCCGGTATGATGGATACCGTTTTGAATCTCGGCTTAAACGATGAAACCGTTAAGGCTTTAGCAAAAGCTTCCGGCAGCGAAAGATTTGCTTATGACTCATATCGTCGTTTCTTGCAAATGTTCTCAGATGTTGTTTTAGGTGCTGATATTGATTTGTATGAAGAAGCTCTTGAAAATATGAAAAAATCTAAAGGATATGCTTCTGATACGGATTTGACTGCTGAAGACTTAAAAGAACTCGTTAAAGAATATAAAGAAATCGGTGCTAAGTTGGGTAAAGTCGTTCCGCAAGACCCGTGGGATCAACTTTGGGCAGGTATCGGTGCCGTGTTCGGTTCTTGGATGGCAGCTCGTGCGATTACATATCGTAAATTAAACAACATTCCGGGTGACTGGGGTACAGCCGTTAATGTTCAAACCATGGTATTCGGTAATGCAGGTGATGACTGTGCAACAGGTGTTTGCTTCTCTCGTGACCCTGCAACAGGTGAAAATGTTTACTATGGTGAATATTTAATCAATGCTCAAGGTGAAGATGTTGTTGCCGGTATCAGAACTCCGCAACCGATGGCTTCAAAAGGCGATGGCACATCTTTGGAAGAAAAATGGCCTCACTTGTATCAAGAATTGGTTGATGTTCGTAATAAACTCGAAGCACATTACAAAGATATGCAAGATATGGAATTTACCATTGAACATGGTAAACTTTGGATGTTACAATGCCGCAACGGTAAAAGAACAGCCGCAGCTGCCGTTCGTATGGCTGTAGAAATGCAAGAAGAAGGCTTGATTAATAAAGAAGAAGCTATTATGCGTGTTGGTGCTGATCAATTAGACCAATTGTTGCACCCAATGCTTGATCCTAAAGCTAAAAGAAATGTTATTGCGACAGGTTTGCCGGCTTCTCCGGGTGCTGCCGTAGGTCGTGCAGTGTTCAATGCTGAAGATGCAGAGGCTTGGGCAAACAAAGGTGAAAAAGTTATTCTTATTCGTAACGAAACATCTCCTGAAGACATCGGCGGTATGCATGCTTCTCAAGGTGTAATTACAGCTCGTGGCGGTATGACATCTCACGCAGCCGTTGTTGCTCGTGGTATGGGTACTCCTTGCGTTTCAGGTTCAACAGATATCACCATTGACTACAAAGCAAAAACAATGACCACAAAATCGGGTGTTGTTATCAAAGAAGGTGATTGGGTATCATTAGACGGTGCCAAAGGTCAAATTATTGAAGGCGCAATCCCGACTGTTCAAGCTGATACAAACACCGGTAACTTCGGTAAGTTGATGGGTTGGGTTGATGAGATTCGTACCATGAAAGTTCGTGCAAATGCCGAAACTCCGAAAGATGCTCAACAAGCTCTTGATTTTGGTGCCGAAGGTATCGGTTTGGCTCGTACCGAACATATGTTCTTTGACCCGAAACGTATTGCTGATATGCGCGCTATGATTTTGGCTGATGATGAAGCCGGTCGTCGTGCAGCACTTGCAAAATTGTTGCCTTACCAAAAACAAGACTTTAAAGACTTGTTCAAAATTATGGACGGTTTACCGGTAACTGTTCTTTTGCTTGATCCGCCGTTGCATGAATTTTTGCCTCACACAGATGCAGAAATGCAAGAACTCGCTGATAAATTGGGAAAAACATTGGCAGATGTTAAGAAAAGAGCAGAATCATTACACGAATTGAACCCGATGTTGGGTCATCGTGGTTGTCGTTTGCCGATTACATATCCTGAAATTGCCGAAATGCAAGCTCGTGCAATTTTGGAAGCTGCTGTTGAATGTTCAGAAGAAGGTGTTAAAGTAATTCCTGAAATTGAAGTTCCGTTGACAGGCTCCAAAAAAGAATTGGATATCGTTAAGGCTATCATTGATGCAACTGCCGAAAAAGTATTTGCTGAAAAAGGCAAAAAAGTTGACTATATCGTCGGTACCATGATTGAGCTCCCAAGAGCTGCTTTGATGGCTGAAGACATTGCAAAATCTGCTGCATTCTTCGGTTTTGGTACAAACGACTTAACTCAAACAACTTTGGGTATGAGCCGTGACGATACAGGTGCAATTTTGGACGAATATCGTGCAAAAGGCGTTTATGTTGCTGATCCGTTTGCTTCAATCGATGTTGACGGTGTAGGTAAACTTGTTAAACGCGCTTGTGTTGAAGGCCGCAAAACAAATCCTGACATTCACTTAGGTGTTTGCGGTGAGCACGGTGGTGACCCGAAATCTATCGAATTCTTCCAAGAATGCGGTTTAGATTATGTATCTTGTTCACCGTTCAGAGTACCGGTTGCTCGTTTGGCAGCAGCTCAAGCCGCTGTTAAAGCTAAGAAGTAATTTGTTACTTTAGAATAAAAAAAGAGCTTGGTTTAATACCAAGCTCTTTTTTTGTATAAAAACCTAATTAAGATTGATATAAACATAACAGAAGAGATCGTTGTCGCAAGATTTTTTACAAGCATCTTGAATATCGTTTAAGTTATAGGTTAGTTTGGTGCTAAAATCATCACCTCCAAGGTGCAAGTCAGCATTATTATATACAGGGTGGAAAGTACCACTATAGTTTAATGGTGAGACATGCCTAACATAATCTGGTAACATATTTTCCCAATGATATGCTAAAAAATCAGTACAAAATTTTATGTTATCAGATTTGCTCCCGTCCAATTTTATACTAATCAATGATGAACTTACATACATTGTACATCCTTGTATTGGTAGTTGGCAACTGTCTGTATTACACGATAATCCATCTAATATACCTATTTTTATAGCTTCATCCATACCCAAAACAGTATTTGATGGTAGTTCAGCTATATTCATCAAAACTCTGGAAACAATATCAATAGTTTGGTTCATCTTATGCTTAAACATCGCTTTAGAGTAACCTGCAATACCGCCGATACTCAAAACCCCAATTATCGCTAATACCCCTAACATCTCTACCATGCTTCTTCCAAATTGTGCCGCATCTAATCGGTGTTTTTTCGCTTGTGTACGTTTTTTGTACATGTCGCTTAAAAATATCTGCTCATCTGCACTACTCTTTGAAAGAATAAAACAACCACTCTCGCAAATTTTTCTCATCAAACTAACTCCTATAATATATTTTGCTCACATTCTAAACCGTTTTTTTTTTTTGCAATTTATACGAGTCTTCTTTGTGGATAATTAGCCATCTTTGAGGTGATGATAAGCAAATTTAAAAAAACAAAGTCACTGCTTATTTTTACGATTAACAAAAATGTATTGTTTCTTCTGGACATTGGTTGGTCCTTGTTATCTCACCTAAACTTGCTACCACCTCCTAACTATCACTCCGGTACGAAGATACCGGAGTCCAGGTTAAATAATATAGCCTTATTAATTCCCTTAGATACCGGTGTCTATTCCGAACTAAAGTTCGGGCACCGGTATGACAGTAAAGTGGAATACTCCTCTACCTCAAATTTGATTTAAATCTACAAACAGCCTCTTTTTACTTGCAAAAAAAAAAAACGGTTTATGATGTGATGTGAAAGGTCATTTTTGCACCTTTCAAAGGTACTTAAACTTAATTTTTATATAAAGGATAAAATTATGAGAAAATATTTTCTTTTAGGTGCTGTGGCAATCCTCACTGAAACAAATGTAAATGCATCAGCTGTAAACGGAACTTTTACAGCAAATGTAACATTAGAAAAATCAACTACTATTACTTGTAATCAAAGTTTAAATTTCGGAACTGTGGTTTTTAGCGATGGCGGAATCGGAACTGTTCATATGGAACCTACTGGCGAAATAAGTAAAACGGGAGATGTGGTTTCCGTTAGTGGAGCAACCAATACAGTCTGTCAGACAAATACTGGTAAAGCTTTTGATGCTCAAACGCTTATAATCAATGACGGCAACCCAACAATTCGACTCTCACATACAGAATATGGAGAAACTTTCATCAATATTAGTGTCGGTTATATTATATCTGATAATAAAGTTGAATTTGGTGGTGATCTAGCAATTGACAATCCTGAAGCAGGAACATACACAGGTACTGTAAATTTTGCAATTGTATATTAACTTAATTTTCAAAAGACATCTTCTTTATTCATTAAAGAAGATGTCTTTTTATTTTATCGATTAGCTATTTCTTAAAACGCATATTTTAAACCGATATCAAATCTGGTTCTAGACTGGCTATCAATATATGACAACAAATCACCATATACAGAAACATTATTTATATCATAACTAAACTTTGAACGCAACACAGTATAAGTGTCTTTTCTGTTATCATCGGTTAAAGTAAATGAATCATTCATATCCTGCATTTTTAGTTCTAAATCATACGGATTGGCAAATTCGTGATAAAGCATAGCTCCTGCCATAAAGTTTAGTTTTTGATTTTTTTCGTTGCTATATTCTTTTTTAACATATGCACCAAAACCCAAAGTTGCCGAATATGAGCTATCATCTGAATATAAGGCAAATTGTTTGTCTTTTTCCTCTATTTTGGTATTATAAGCACTGAAGTTGGTTTCAACAGTCGGGATAATGTTATATCCAAAAACTTCAAACGGATATTTTGTTTGTGCCGAAATACCCATCATTTGCTTTTTGATATCACCTTTATAGTCTTGATTATTATACCCATCTCTTGAATATGTACCATAACTATATGCAAGTTTGGGAGTTATAATGGTATTAACACTTTGATTTTTCCATTGCATCGGCATAAAAAACTGATAATTTTGGGAATTTCGCACATCAGAATTTTTGCCGTTCGTATGTATATCCGATATAGCCATACCGACACCTAATTTGATATTGCCGATTTGTTTACCCGAAACGGCATATCTGGTTTGACCCGCATTATTATCAAAAGCATTTGATGACACATCTGATGAAAATGCAAAGTATGTTTCTTTGGTATCAAACATATTTTCATTGATGTTAAAATCAAGTTCTTGTTGCATTAACAAATCTTCATCGGCAAAACGGCTGATTGTGTCTTTTCCGCTCAATTCATCTAAAGCATGGTTAAGCGCTTTTACATCAGCTTTTGTTTTAAGTTCACTAAACAATTGTTCATTGTTTTGTAAAGTATAATTGTTTTCCAAAAAGCTTGCAAACTCAGAATTTTCAACCACATCGGCAAATCTTTTTTAACCATAACAACATCGGAATTTTGCAAATTTGCCTCAAACAATGCTGATTCAGAGCTCAATTTTAAGTTTGAAACATCATCAGATTTAATGGCATCTGAAACGGTATATTGGTTTTCAAAACCGGTTTGAACAACAGACGAGCTGACCTCTAAATTACCCGCAAGAGATTTAGCTTCAAATTGTCCGCCGTTTCCGAGTTGAACACCGTTTAAACCTAAATTAAGCGAGGATACACTTGAAATGGAGCTTTCGTTTACAAGTTTTGCTCCATTTTCCAAATATATTGCATACACTCCGTCAACCGTTGTTAAACATCCGCCATTTTGTGAACAATATTTACTTGTATCCATTGTGCTATCAAGCACACCATTATTAATATTAAATACGAACTCACCTTTATTAACAACTTTGGCACCATTGGTGGCAAATATACCAAAACCACTGGCATCGTCTTTACTTTTTACAACTATATGCCCCGAATTTATAACTGTTCCGCCATCTGAATATATACCATAAGCCTTACCGGTTTCCGACTGAACATTAATTTCATAACGTTGGGTAGTGTTTTCTACAGTTCCTCCTTTATTATAAATTCCATAAGCACCACCGCCTCCAAAAACATTTATACCGCTAGAGTTTATTACATTTCCGCCATTGTTATAAATTCCGTACGCAATGCCATTAATACTTTCAACATCAACATTAATTATGCGGCCATTTGTTAAACTTCCTCCATCAAGATATACACCATAAGCATTGCCGCCAATACTTGAGGCATAAATTGAAACTGTTATCGTGTTTTCGTTAATATTCTTAACATTTGTAACAGCTCCTCCTTTGGTATAAATTCCATATGCATTCCCGCCTCTGGAATATGCGTGTATAATTCCGGAATTTTCTATTTCACCTAAGCCGTATATTCCATAAGCATTGCCATAACCGTCAATATTTACACCTATGGTGGAATTTAATGTAATAAAATTACCTACTTTTGCTAAATTATAAATTACACCATCAACAGATGGATTATATATACCATACGCATTTCTCGCACCATAACTGGAAATTAATATTGTTGATGACATCTTTGCTGAACCATCAGTAGCACCCTCTTCCATAAAATCACCGCTATAGATTGTGTTTTTTCCATAAATACCATAAATATCACCATCACCTGATGAGTCGATATATATTGTGGCATTATGAATACCCGATGATTTTGATGATATATCTTTAACAACAATTCCCGAACCGTTTAATTGTAAGTATGTGTTATAGATTGTTTGAGCATTGTTTGAATATAAGCCATAGACATTAGAATCATTATCATTGTTATGTATTTCCATTACAGACTGTTTATTTACCACAAAATAATCAACTTCTTCTTCAGTAACTTCTCCGTCTTCACCTTCAACAGATTCCTTAACTTTTACATTTTTCACATTTGAATAGGCATTCGCAAATTTATCCTGTTCAAGAATATGACTGTGAGGAGTTTGTGCCGCATCATAAAACATACCATAAACATCTGTGTACTTATCATTAATAATATATATACTTGAAGGATTATAATTTGTATTCATAGTGTTTCCGACAACTTTCTGTCCAGATTTTCTTATACATTCTCCACTTGCTTCTCTGCCGTATCCATCAGCACACAACTCACATAATGTTCCGGTATATCCCACATTGCATACACATTTTCCACCTTTTTGTTCTCCGTTTTCGCAAGCTAAAGGCAAATAACATTTTGATGTTCCGTAATTATCATAGCCATCAGCACACGTATTGCATTTTTTACCGGCATAACCTTTAGAACAGACACAAATATCATTTTTATAAGAACCGTGCACACAGTTAGGATCATAATCTGATCCGCCGCCACCGCCCAAAGCTAATCCCACACCAGCACCTGCTGCAACAACTCCGGTGCCGATTAAGGTTTTGGTTTTCCAACTCATACCTTCTTTAGTTTTTGCAGTTTGAATTGCAGTATCAATATTTTTAGTCGGAGTATTTATTACCGACTGAATAAATTCTCTATATCCTACAATATCCCATGTGCAATAATGTGACGGATTCGCCCCCGATTGCAAAAATGATTTATAAGCTTTTTTATCGCGTTTTCTGGCCGCAACACACAATCCGGTATCACCATTTGCATTGGTAGAATCAATATCCAATCCTCTGGCTTTAGCATTGTTTATTGCAGTTACATTACCCTTGGCCGCCATTGCATAAAGCGCATTAAAGTTTTGCGGAGATAAATATCCTGCATTGACACTAATGCTAAATCCTGTTAAAGCATACAAAAAAAGCATGGAAATTTTGATAATTTTGGAAAACATTGTAGTCCTCATAAAGTTTATAATTAACTAAGTGAGTATAAAACTTTATTTGTAAAAATGAGGTTAATATTTAATGTACAACAATCGGTTAGATTGTGATAATTTTCATAAAAGCAAAAAATATTAAAATTTTACTTGCAAAATTATTTTTGTTATGCTACCCAAGGCACATATATAGAATCATAAACGATGATTTTGGGTGTGTAGCTCAGGTGGTTAGAGCGCTACGTTGACATCGTAGAGGTCACAAGTTCGAGTCTTGTCACTCCCACCACTTTAGATTCCTCCTTCTCGGAGGTTTTTTTGTTGTTTGATATATGTTTTATTTTAACTGGACAAATCTCATTTTATATGTTAGCATTGAAGCGTAAGTTATATATTATGAAGAAGTTATTATTTGTCTCCATCGTTCTAGGAATGGTGCTGACAACCTCTTGTGGCATGTATTCATACTCACAGGGAGGATATTACGATTACAACTGTGGTAACTACAACCACAATCGTGGAACCGTGCAGACAATGCCAAATCCGAAAGGTGTGTTTGTTTCCAGTCGAAACTTAAAACCTTCCGGAACATATGTCGTAGGGATTCCTCCTCTTGAGATGCGCTGGCAAAACTTATCATTGATACGTAATGGACTGATGGTCTACATGTACGATAGCAACGGACAGTTGCTTAATCAGTATGACTTACGCATTCCTAAGCAAATGATCAATGATGAGTATCGTCCGATCGGAATAACCGGTAAGCATTTGCTGGTTACCGTGACTATATACGGCGGAAACGGGTTTAATGCCGTATATGTTGAGGACGGCAACAAAAAGGAGGTATATTATTTAAATTAAAGAAAGGGGAAGCATTTGCATCCCCTTTCTTTTTAACTTATTAATTCAGCGAAATTCTTTTTGTTTCAAAATTTTTATCGGCACTGACATAAATATTGTTGTCAACTGCATACTTAATGACTTCATCGGCAAACTTTTTCTTGGCTTTAGTTATCAAAATTCGGGACTCGTCAATTTTTAGTTTATCCAAAGTTTCTTCCAAGGCTTCAAAACTGTCATAAATAGTGCTGACAAACATAATATTTTTTTCTATTTGAAGACTTTTTTCATCTTTAATCATATTCTTCATAATTTACCTCGCATAATTAAAAAGTTAAAAGTTCCTTTAAATTATGCCACATCAAAAAAAATTAAAGATATAAACAAGGCTATATTGACAAGCAAAACGACTCGAAAAATCTATACCAAATATCGTTGATTATGGGTCTTAGCATGATTTGCCTTAATTGAAGGATTAGGAACGATGTATTTATTTTTTGACCACCTGTCTATAAGAGCTTCAATAATATCCTCATCAGCAATTGTTTCCGAATTAAGCGGAAATCTATTTAATAAATCGTGTATAACATATTGAGCTACATTAACTTTAACCATAACAATCCTCCGTTATTACAACAGCTTATATAAGCTTTAACAACATTAAAAAAAGTATTTATGAACTAAAGTCTATGTTTATAACTGTTTTTTTATATTCGCTTATTTAAAAAGAACGGTTTTTTATAACCGTCCTTTAATCAATTATACACTACTGATTTCATTAATAAGCAATCAAACGTGAAGGATTGCCAAATAAAAGCATACATCTTTGTCCCGGAGTCAACAAAGTATCTGTACCTTGAGTAACTGTCATTACTTGCCCATTACTAAGTTTTACAACATATTCATATCCACCTTGAGATGATAAAGCCCCTTGAGCAGCATTACCGGCAACACCACCTAAAACCGCTCCACCGATTGCACCTAAATTGTGAGCTGTCGAGCCACTTCCAATCGAATATCCTGCAACGCCTCCGGCAACACTACCTATAATAGTTCCTAATCCGTTATTGCTCTTAACACTAACCGGACGGACACTTAAAACAGAACATTCTGAGGCTGCATTTGCTCTGCCAACTGAACTTGTAGCATATTGATTTGAATTAATATCTGACTGACAAGCTGTTAGCATAACGATACCTAACATTAAACCAAAACCTTTTTTCATAATTTATCTCCTTTAAATAAAAAATATCTGATAGATAATTTATACGAATATTTTTTCTTGTCAATGCTAGACAATTAAATTATGTTGTTGTATAGTGCAAAAAAAATAAATCAGAATAAATTTTTAAGGATAAAATAAAAATGCAAAAAAGAACTAAAATCGTAGACTTATTGGCTGCTCAAAACCCTCAAAGTGAAGTGTTGCTTAAAGGTTGGGTCAGAACTCGTCGTGATGCAAAAGACTTTTCGTTTATTGAAATCAATGACGGCTCCTGTCTGAAAAACATCCAAGTTATCGCCAATAACAACTTAAATAACTACGAAGATGTCAAAAAAATATCCACAGGTTCATCTGTTGCCATCACCGGCGCATTGGTAGAATCGCAAGGCGGAAATCAAAAATATGAAGTGGTTGCCACAAATGTTGAAATTTACAGCATTGCTCCCGATGATTTTCCTTTGCAAAAGAAAAAACACACTGATGAATATTTAAGAACAATTGCTCATTTACGCCCACGCACCAACAAATATGGTGCTGCTTTTCGCATTCGCTCGGAGCTTTCGTTTGCCATTCATAAGTTTTTTAACGAGCGCCGTTTTCGTTATGTTCACACCCCGATTATCACAGGGTCTGACTGCGAAGGCGCAGGCGAAATGTTCCAAGTTACCACTCTTGATTTGAACAATTTGCCTCGTACCAAAGAGGGCCACATTGATTACGGTCAAGACTTTTTCGGCAAGCCCGCACATTTAACCGTTTCGGGACAATTAAACGGTGAAATGTATGCTTGCGCCTTAGGTGACATTTATACATTCGGCCCCACATTTAGAGCCGAAAACTCAAACACGCCTCGTCATGCTGCCGAATTTTGGATGATTGAGCCCGAAATGGCCTTTGCCGACATCTATGATGATATGGATTTGGCCGAAGATATGGTTCGTTATTGCGTAAAACATATTATGCAAAATTGTGCTGAAGACTTGGAATTATTTGAAAAGTTTGTTGACCCGACTTTAAGACAAACCTTAGATAACATTGCCAACAATGCATTTGCTCGCATCACCTATACCGAGGCAATTGAAATTATGCAAAAATCGGGCAAAAAGTTTGAATATGAGCCAAAATACGGCATTGATATGCAAACCGAACATGAGCGCTTTCTGGCTGAAGAATATTTCAAAAAGCCGGTGATTGTGCGTGATTATCCAAAAGAAATTAAAGCATTTTATATGCGCCTAAACGATGACGGCAAAACCGTTGCTGCTATGGATGTTTTGGTACCCAGAATCGGTGAGCTTATCGGCGGTTCACAAAGGGAAGAAAGATACGATGTTTTAGTTCAAAAAATTAAAGATATGGGTATGCAAATTGAAGATTATTCTTGGTATCTTGACTCTCGCAAGTTTGGTTCGGTACCGCATGCCGGTTTCGGTTTAGGCTTTGAGCGTATGCTTATGTTGGTTACCGGAATTGCCAACATTCGTGATGTGTTGCCGTTCCCGAGAACACCAAAATCGATTAACTTTTAGTGGATAAATATGTTGATTAAGTTCTGTTTGTTTTTATATGCATTTTTCTTGAGCTTTTACATCGGTAACAGCTCTGCCCAAAGTGTGAAAAATGAAAAAACAGAGCTTAATCAAAATTCATATGTCGCAGTGCCTAAATGCAACGATGCCAACTTATATGAAAAAGTTTTGCAACGAGTAAAACAATATTCCGACATATCAATTGCAGATTCGACGATTGTCAAACGCCAAAAAGCATTGATGTTGAAAAATATTGAAAGCTTTGAAAATGTTGATGTAAAATCTTTTAATCCAGAGACAGATTTTAACACAGCTGATGCTTTAATCAGTTTGAAAATCAATAAGCAATTGACAAACGATGACATTATTTTGTGCAAACAAGCCAAAAACATAAAAAAACCACTTTATATAATCCTTTATCCGCAAGATAGGTCTTATGTCGGGCATATCATAAACTTGGAGCAATATTCAGCCGATTATGAGAAAATTTCGTTTACTTATCCTTGATTTTATAAAGAAAAAAAACTAAATAAATATATAGACGATAAAAAAGTAAGAATATGAGTGAGAATAAAAATCTGATTGTAGTCAAACACAAAAGCAATCTTCCTGCCATAATTGACGATGGAGGGATCTATTCTTATTTGGAGCAAATAAAAAAATTTCCGGTTTTAACCGAAGAACAAGAAATAAGTCTTATTGCCGATTTTAAACAAAACGGCAACTTAGAATCGGCGCAAAAGCTTATCACTTCCCATTTAAGGTTGGCTGCAAAAATTGCCCTGACATACAAAAGATACGGTCTTCCGATGTCGGATATTATATCCGAGGCCAATTTAGGTCTTATGCAAGCCGTTAAAAAATTTGATGAAAGCAAAAAAGTTCGTTTGGCCACATATGCCATTTGGTGGATAAAAGCCGCCATTCATGATTATATCTTAAAATCTTGGTCGTTGGTAAAAATCGGCACAATTGCCGCCCAAAAAAAACTGTTTTACAACTTAAATAAAATTAAAGCTCGTTTAGGTATTTATGAAAATAAAGAACTGGAGCCTAAAGTTGTCAAACAAATTGCAAAAGAGTTAGTGGTGGAAGAACAAGATGTTGTGGAGATGAATCGTCGTATCAGCGGCGATAAGTCGCTTAATGTATGCGTTTATAAAGACGAAGATGAAACCAAAGAAAAAATAGATTTTCTGGTTGATACAAGTCAAAATATTGAGGCAAAAGTGGCGAGCAAACAAGAAATGAGTTACAAACGCAAAATTTTAAATCAGGCTTTAAGTGTTTTAAACGAAAGAGAACTCTTTATTGTTAAACAACGAATGCTTACCGATGAGCCGGTTACATTAGATGAAATCGGAGCCGAGCTTAATATCAGTCGTGAACGAGTTCGTCAAATTGAAAAGCGAGCATTTGAAAAAATTTCCGAAGCGGTAAAAGCAAAAATGGCAGCTTAATATGGACTTAAATATTTATCAAAAAACCATCAACGAACTTATCGAGGCAAAAATCCCCTCACCTCGCTTAGAGGCCAGAATCCTCATAGCCAAAGTATCGAATACAGATGCAAATTGTGTTTCAGCCTCAACCAAATTGACCGATGAACAGCTAAACAAATTATGTGCCATGATTGATGAGCGCAAAAAACACAAACCATTGGATAAAATTGTTGGTGTTAAGGGTTTTTATCGTTTTGATTTTTTCACCTCCGTTGATGTGTTGTCCCCTCGCCCCGATACGGAAATTTTAGTTGAAGAAGCCATAAAAATAATCAAAGAAAATAACTTCAAAACCCTGTTAGATTTAGGTACCGGCTCAGGTTGTATTGTGCTTTCGATATTGGCTCAATGTAAAGATGTATCGGGTACTGCGGTTGATATATCTGATAAAGCGCTCAAAATCGCACAAAAAAATACCCACAATTTGAACTTGTCCAACCGATGTAAACTTATAAAGACAAGTTGGTTTGATGCCGATTTTGAAAGTAAACTTCAAAAAAAATATGACATAATCGTCAGCAATCCGCCGTATATTCCGACAGAAGACATTAAAACTTTGGAGCCGGAAGTGAAAAACTTTGACCCCCTGCTTGCCCTCGACGGCGGAAAGGACGGACTTGAGAGTTATAAACAAATTGCCATTGTGGCAAAAGAAAAAATATCTGATAACGGCTATGTTTTGATAGAATCCGGAATAAACCAAGCACAAGACATTGTAAACATATTTACAGCTCAAGGATTTACACATATTGCAAGTGTAAACGACTTAAATTTTATCTCTCGGTGCATAATTTTTAAGGCATAGAAAATATATAAAATCCTATTGACAAAATCAGAAAAAAATAATATATTAGATTCGTATTTTTATCATTATGTATAATATAAACAATATTATTATGGAAAAAGAAAAAGTATTAAATGAACTGCAACATGTAATTCAAGACCAACTCACTCATCGTGACTCACATTATGGAGACTATATTCCTCCACTTCCTAAACCAACAGATGTCTTATCACATATCTGTATGGACAGTTTTGACATTATGGAAGTAACTTTGAAAATAGAAGAAAGTCTTGGAATCGAAATTGCAGATGAAGAATGGGCTACTTTAGCTGAAAGGCAAGGAGTAGCCACTGTTAATGATTTCGTTGATATCATTATGTCGCACTATACTAAAAATTAATCATTATGAACAGAAAAACCGTATCAGGTATTGTAAAAGACATCATCTGCGAGCAGATGGATTGTGACTTAGATGAGATATTGGATCACACAGCTCTAGCTGGTGACCTTGGTGCCGACAGTTTGGATCTTGTCGAGATTTATTACAAACTGGAGGCTCGATTTGATATCAATATCGACATTGAGGAATCACTTGAAACAATCACAGTAGATAACCTTGTAGATATCGTTATATCTAAACTTTAACAAAAACCGCCGAATTTTCGGCGTTTTTTGTTTTTTGCAAATTATACAAAATTCCACCTTGACAAAAAGGCTAATTCGGTTTATGTTGGGTATGCTTTTATATAATTGTGTAATTTAACCAATATCATTATGAAAAGAGAAGAAGTTTTACACGAAGTTCAGCTCGCTATCCAAGAACATCTCTCAAGGGACATTTGTGGCAAACAGATTGTAGCTGATATGCCGTCTCAAGATGACATTTTGGCTCATATCGGTATGGATAGCTTTGATGTTCTGTCTGTTGCCGTAAACTTAGAGCAAAAGTTTGACGTCAGAGCAGACGATGAAGAATGGCTCACAACACTCACGGTCAATGACCTTGTTGACGTTGTTATGTCAAAACTTTAAAAAGAGACCCACGCGTAAAACGCGTGGTTCTTCATATGCGGCTAGAAGCCTTTACCACTGGCACCCCCTAAACGGGGCACCCGAAATCTGCCAGACGCAAATTGTTACTACTTACCCGTAAACGGGTCATTTAAGCC
>JAFTYO010000013.1 GCA_017464685.1 Alphaproteobacteria bacterium | reverse complement strand
TTAAAATCAAATCACCTTCAATAACAAAGCCTTTGGGCATATCATAAAGGTTATAGGTTTTACCATCTTGCTCGAACGGTAGATATTTTATACCTTTTATTTTTGCTTTTAATCTATTAAATGCCATCTGTTTATCCTTATATATGCAACTTCTTATTCCCATCTTAATTCTTTTCCGATGTTTTGTCAAATATTTTTTGTTTTAACACAAAGTAAATTTAACTATTGACGAAGTATAAAAGATGTTGTAACCTCTCGTCAGTTTAGTTTTTAAGAGTGTAAAAAGATGAATTTGTTTTATATACACATTTCGTACATTATTATCCCCTAGGGGGATCATCTTTTTATTACATAAAAAACCTTTAACTTATAAACAATCAACACAAGAGAAAAAATCATGAAACATTATGCTAATGTGTCGGCAAAACCCGACTTTGTAAAACTTGAAAAAGAAATTTTAAAATTTTGGGAAGAAAATAATACTTTTGAAAAATCGGTCAAAAATCGTGACGGAGCAACCGAATTTGTATTTTATGACGGACCTCCGTTTGCTAACGGCACACCTCACTACGGACACATTATGGTCTCCTATGTAAAAGATGTTGTGGCTCGTTTTCAAACCATGAATGGAAAAAAAGTTGAGCGCCGTTTGGGTTGGGACTGTCACGGCTTGCCGGCCGAAATGTCAGCCGAAAAACAACTCGGTGTTTCGGGTCGTAAACAAATTGAAGAATTTGGTGTTGAAAAATTTAATGACTTTTGCCGTGCCGATGTCTTAAAATATTCAGGCATTTGGGTTGATATGTTCAAACGCATCGGCCGTTGGGTTGACTTTAACCATGATTATAAAACCATGGATTTATCTTTTATGGAAAGTGTTATCAACAACTTCAAACAACTTTATGACAAAGGTTTGGTCTATGAAGATTATAGAGTTTTGCCATATTCATGGGCGGCTGAAACTCCGCTTTCAAACTTTGAAGTAAACCAAGGATATCAGGACAAAACAGACAATGCCATCACGGTTATGTTTACCCTTGAAAACGGCTTGAAAATTTTGGTATGGACAACAACTCCGTGGACCCTTCCCTCTAACCTGATGTTGGCTGTAGGCAAAGATATTGAATATGCGGTTATGGAAGAAAACTCTCAAAAATATGTTTTAGCTAAAGCTTTGTTGGGCAGATACAAAAAACAACTTGAAAATGCGCAACAAGTCGGCACACTTAAAGGCGCAGATTTAATCGGATTAAGTTATGAGCCGATGTTCCCATATTTCGCACACTTAAAACAAAATGGGGCATTTAAGGTGTTGTCGGGTGAATTTGTATCCACCGAAGACGGAACGGGTATTGTACACATTGCCCCCGGTTTCGGTCAAGACGACTTTGAAGCTTGCAGAGCATATGATGAACATTTTCCAGTTGTATGTCCTGTTGATGAAGCAGGTAAATTTACATCAGAGGTATCCGATTATCAAGGAATGCAGGTCTTTGAAACCAATGAGCCGATTATGTCTTGGCTAAAAGATAACGGACTTTTGGTGAAAAAAGAGCAATATACTCACTCATACCCTTTCTGTTGGAGAACGGACACTCCGCTTATTTATAAGGCGATGTCATCTTGGTTTGTTAAAGTGACTAATTTTAGGGATGAGATGGTTAAAAACAATCAACAAATAAACTGGGTGCCTGAGCATATCAAAGACGGTCGTTTCGGTAAATGGCTTGAGGGTGCTCGTGATTGGTCAATTTCAAGAAATCGCTTTTGGGGAACACCGATTCCGGTATGGAAATCGGACAATCCGAAATTTCCCCGAGTTGATGTTTTCGGTTCGGTAGAAGAAATTAAAGCAAAAACCGGTTTTGATGTAACCAATTTGCACAAACCGTACATTGATGATGTTGTATATCCTAACCCCGATGACCCGTCAGGACAAACCATGATGAAACGTGTGAGTGATGTGTTTGACTGTTGGTTTGAATCGGGCTCTATGCCGTATGCTCAAGTGCATTATCCGTTTGAAAACAAAGAATGGTTTGAAAATCATTTTCCGGCAGACTTCATTGTTGAAGCTATAGACCAAACACGAGGTTGGTTTTATACACTAACCGTGTTATCAACGGCTTTACACAATAAGCCGGCATTTAAGAACTGCATTTGCACCGGTCTGTTGATGGCAGAAGGCGGACAAAAACTTTCAAAACGCTTGAAAAACTATCCGGATCCGAACGAGGTTTTGGAAAATATCGGTTCAGAAGCACTTCGTTGGTTTTTGGTTTCGTCACCGGTGTTAAAAGGCGGCAATTTGGCAGTTGATAAAGAAGGAAAAGAAATTGCCAAAGCCTCAAGAGCTGCTCTTATCCCATTGTGGAATGCTTTTTACTTCTTCACATTGTATGCCAATGCCGAAGAATATAAAGCCAAAGAAATTACATCTTCAAGCGAAGCAATTGATAACTACATTTTATCAAAACTCAAACATTTACGAGATGTTGTTCAACAAGGACTTGAAACTTATGACGTATCCATAGCAACCGGTGAGGCAACATTGTTTATGGAAGTTTTGAACAACTGGTATATTCGCCGCACCAGAGAGCGTTTCTGGGAAGGTGATGAGCAAGCATTCGATACACTTTATACAGTGTTGTTAAATTTGAGCAAAATTTTGGCTCCTTTAATGCCGTTTGTGTCAGAATATATGTTTAAAACATTAACTGACGAAGAATCTGTTCATTTGACTAATTTTCCGACGTTATCCGAAGTTAATTTTGATGCAAAATTGGTTGATGAAATGGATTTTTTGCAAGAGCTGTGTTCAGCAGGTAAATTTATTCGTGAAGAGAAAAATTTGCGCAATCGTTTGCCTTTGGCAAGTTTGACATTGGTGGGTGCTGATTTAAGCGCGGATTATCAAGAAATTGTTAAAGACGAACTTAATATCAAAGAAGTAAAATTTGACACCAATTTAAGTGCTTATGCCGATAAAAAGCTTTATCTTTACACTCCGCTTTTAGGTAAAACTTTAGGTAAAGAAATGGGAGCCGTAATGGGTGCTTACAAACAAGGAAATTGGCAGTTAAACGATGATAGTACATTAAGCATTGCAGGTCAAACTTTGAGCCCCGATTTGTTTGAAGTTCGCCTTGATATGAAACAAGGTGTTGCAGGTCGTTCATTTGCACGAAACAAGGCACTTATCAGTTTGGATACAAACTTAACCGATGAGCTCAAACGAGAAGGTATGGCTCGAGACTTTGTTCGTATGGTGCAAACTTTGCGAAAAAACAAAGATTTTGATATTTCCGACCGTATTGAGCTAAGTTGGAACACAACTGATGCAGAACTTTGTTTAGCCTTAAACGAAAATGAAAAATATATTTCCGAACAGGTGTTGGCAGTGAAAATCAATACCACCTGCCCTGCAAACGGTACAAAAGAAAATATTGAAGGCAAAGAAATTGTTTTTGATGCAAAAATAGCTTGAAACAATTGCTAATTGATTACAACGACTCATTTTATACAAAATGAGTCGTTTTTTTGCAAAAAAACAACTAGACAAAACAAAAAAAATGTGTTAGCATACAGTTATTATAATTACAGGAGAAGTGCTGTGGTAAGTCAGATTGATAAGTTTAATGCTCGTAAGAAAAAAACTGAAGCGATGGCTGATGAAAGAAAAAAACGCAAAGAAGAACAAGAGGACAAAGCTCCCAAAGAACCGAAAGCGGAAAACAAAACCAAACAAGAAACTGAACCAAAACCAGCCCCAAAACCTGATAAACGCAATAAAAAAAGGAATAAGAAAATGTCTGATACAACAGATTGGAACGAGCAATTAAAAAATGATGATACATATAAGTTAGCAGAAAAACTCGGTATTGATTTATCATCATTTACGGCTGACTCTGAAGATACAAAAAAAACTCAATTAGAAGAAATTAAAAAGAAAATTAAAGAAACGGAAAACTTTCCTGAAAATGTAACCCTAACTCCTGAAGAGAAAAAACTTTTTAATGACATTAAAAATGAACGAAACGAACAACCTGAAAAACAAGAAACAAAGTCTTTAGAGGTTAACGGAGAAGAAAAGCCTTCTGAGGGAATAGAGTGGATAAAACAAAAAAGAGAGTTATACGAAAAATTTGCTCATGATGAAAATTTAGTTTTAAAGAATGATCCGGCAAAAGATAATGAAGAAAAATCATTTACATTTTCTCTTGAAAAAGATGGAAAAAATTTAGGTGAAATGAAATATACCTCACCTACAGCAGTTCACATTAGTAAAGCCGCTGAGCTTCCTATGTATCAAGGCATAGTTAAAGATGCATTAGAAAGCAATTTAAGTATTTCATTTGGGAAATCATTAAATGATAAGCAAAAAGCTTTGCTTTTAGCTACTGTTTTAATGAGTGAGAAAAAAACTTATGCAAACGGCGACAAAATTGAACTTAAAAACACCCCTACTATTGATATAAATGCAGAATACTTCAAAACTTTACCTCAAGATGTTCAAACCGTCTTAAACGAATATGTTGATAATCAAACTCAAAAAAAGCATGAAAACAATGATAAAAAATTGTTGAACAAAAAAGTTAAAGCGTTAAGAGATAAAATAAGAGCAAAAGCCGTAGCGGACGGTAAAAAAAACTCGGAGTTATCAAGAGAAGAGTATAGAACTGCAATGCATGAGGGTATGACAGACGAAGATAAAAAGGCTCGACAAGACAAACTTGAAGAACGGGAAAGAACCTTGGCAGCTCATTTAGGTTTCATACCAGATTATGAAACAACCGGAAAAGACGGCAAAAAAATTAAAGTTGAAAAAAGTCAAAAAACAAAGGATTTGTTGGAAAAAAATAATCCTGAACTTGTAAAATCACTTTATAACAAATATGGCAAAGGAAGATAACCATGGTTGATACAGGAAAAGATTTTTTAACATTCTTGAAGGCAAATTATCGTAATGATTATGATAAAGTGTCAAAAGATAATGTTGACGATGCTTTGGTTAATGCTGTAATAACTAAGCATCAGGCACAGTTTGATGTATGGAAAAAGGTACCGGAACGTATCAGAGATAAATATCAAGGTCGTATACCGGATGATATATTAGAAGCCGCAAAAACAGATAATAACTTGACAATTAATGAAGTTCACAAAATTGAAGAAGAAAGAGATGCTATGTTATCTATGCCTTCCCTTGCATCAATATACGACAATCCTATTATCACAGGAATTGTATTATCTGAAGTAGCTAAAAATAGAATTGCCGCAAAAGCTCAACATATGTGTAAACATGGTTGTTCTCATAAAAATGCTATGATTTTAGCAATATCAAGCGAAACGCAAAAAGCACTTCAGGAAGAAGCTAATTCCGGAAAAATAACAGAAGAATCCAAGAAGCGAGCGTGGAAACAAATTCGTGATAAGCAACAGGAAAGTTTAAAGAAAGAATATGCTGATGAACAACCTGAAAAAATGCTTGCTAATATTGCAAAACAACTTAATCGCGGAAAAATTGATAAAAAAACAGCTCTTCCGCAAATGGATGTTTTAATGAAAAAAGTTAAAGAAATGGGGCGTGAGCAAAAATTAGAAGCATATTTAAGATTACCACAATCGGGGTACAATAAGTTTAATGAAGATAATAAAATATTGTTTAATGAACTAATGCTTTCACATGAAGTTGGAACGGTTTCTAAAAATCTAAACAAAGTTAGAAATATGGACACCAAATATATCCCTGTAACAGAAGCAAAAACAGCATATGTTCCTACTTCATACAAAGCATTTAACCAAACAAAAATAATAAATTCAAAAATAGCACAGGAAAGATAAAAAGATGGCAAAAGGTATTTTTTCATTTTTATTTAGTGATACGGGAGCCGAGACAGGAGCCAGACAAGGCGGAAAAGGAGATGCATCTCTTGTAAGTATGGGAGAAGCTGAAGCATCCGTACAAGTTAAACTTTCAAAGGATAATGGACTTGTAAAAGGAAAAGATAATGATACTCCTGAGAAAAAAGTAGTTAAATCTGAAAAACATAATTCTAAAAACGTTAAATCAGTGTATACACCGAATAAAAAAGCAAATATTCGTAGAAAAAATATGCAGAAAACTGTTAGAACTCGAACTCTTGAACTAAACGATAACGACAAAGAAGTTCGTAATAAGTTTAAAACAGCAAAAAACTCTACCCTAAACAAAACAGCAAAAATAAAAACTGTTAAGGACTTTTTGCAACATTTACCACCTGAAACACAAGACTTAATAAAAAAACAAATAAAACAGAAAATACAACCTCAGGAAAAACAAAGTAAGGTCAATAATAAAAATACTAAAAAACAAGAAACACTTTCAAAAAGAGAACTTTTGGAAAGAAAAAGAGGTATATACAGGGAGGAACAAACAGCTTTGAGGTTGGCCAAACTTGCTGCAGAAAAAGCTCGTAATATGGTAAAGGCATTTAAAAATAAAATTTTGGGCAAAAAATCTCTACCTGCATTTGACAGTCAATCTCAAAAAGGTATTGCGTCTGATACAAGAAATAATACTCTAAGAGCTAAGCAACAACAAAGAGCACGTCAATAGTTTGATTTATATAAGCGAAGCTCTTATTAGCTCTTTTGTATATGCTTTTTGGGGATTAGATAAGATATTTGCACTTGTCGATATTTCAACAATGTTTCCATCTTTCATGACAGCGATTCTATCTGAAATGGATTTTATGGCTCGCATGTCATGAGAGATAAAGATGTATGTCATTTCATATTTTTTCTGTAAATTTTTCAACATCTCAACAATTTGGGATTGTACAGTAACATCCAAAGCTGATGTGGGTTCATCTAATACTACGATTTTAGGATGTAATATTAAAGCTCTGGCTATAGCAATCCTTTGACGTTGTCCGCCAGAAAATTCATGAGGATATTTATATAAATCATTTTCTGAAAGTCCTACATCTTTAAGTATTGCTATTGTTTTTTCTTTATATTTGTTTTCATCTAAATTAGAAAAGTGGACTCTCAATCCTTCTGATATAATTTGAAAAACATTAAAACGCGGATTGAGAGAATTATAGGGATCTTGGAAGACTATTTGCACATTTTTTCTAAAATCTTTTTTATTAAGATTTTCTTTAAGATTAATTTTTCCCTCATATTTTATTAGATTTGTAAAACACATTCCAAGTGTTGTTTTGCCGGAACCACTTTCCCCAACAACGCCTAAAGTTTCGCCTTTATATAAATTAAATGATACATTATTTAAGGCCTTTAATGTTTGAGTTATCTTTCCGAACAAGTTTTTTTTCATCGGATACTCAACAGTTACTCCCTTTATAGACGCAATTAAATCAGTTTTATTTTTTTTATTTTTTTTCAATGACAAAGATGACGATATTAATTTCTTAGTATAACTGTGTTTAGGAGCCTCAAATAGCCTATCTGTAGTATTTTCTTCTACAATATTTCCCTGATGCATCACAATGATCCTATCGGAAATTTTTCTGACTAACTGTAAATCATGACTAATAAAAATTACCGCCATTTTAAACCGATTTTTTAACTCTAATATTAATTTTATAATTTGTTCTTGTACCGTTACATCTAGCGCGGTTGTGGGCTCATCTGCTATCAGAATACTCGGATTGTTTGCAATGGCCATTGCAATCATAACTCTTTGACGTTGCCCTCCCGAAAGTTCATGCGGATATGAGTTAACTCTGTGTACAGCATTTTTAATTCCGACAAGTTCAAGCAGTTCTACGGCTTTTTGCCTTGACTTACTATAACTTTTTTTCTGATGTTGCATAATATTTTCAGCAATTTGATCACCGATTTGATGTAAAGGATTTAAAGATGACATTGGTTCCTGAAATACAAAACCTATTTTATTTCCCCTAATACCATTTAACAAATTGATATCTGAAGTTATAAGCTCTTTATTTTCAAATATTATTGAACTTTTATCTCCATAAACAGCTTTATTCTGCTGCAATAATGATAAAATTGATAGTGCTGTTACCGATTTACCGGAACCGCTTTCTCCGACAATACCGAGCACTTCACCTGCGAATAAATCAAAATTAATATTTCTAACAACATTAAATAAGTTTTCTTGATTTTCAACCTTAAAATGTATTGACAAGTTTTTGATTTCAAGTATTTTTCTCATTTTGATTTCCTTGTATCGAAAGCATCTCGTACACCCTCACCAATAAAAACCAACAAGCTCAACAAAGATGATAAAACAATAAAAATAGTAATTCCTATCCATGGAGCTTGTAAATTATCCTTACCTTGTCTGACTAAATCTCCCAACGAAGGATAGTCTCCTGACAATCCGAGACCCAAAAAATCTAAAGATGTTAATGCTACTATTGAATCAGATAATATAAATGGAATAAATGTAATGCTTGTTATTAGTGCGTTAGGTAAAATATGTTTAAACATAATTCTGAAATTACTCACTCCAAGAGCTTTTGCTGCTTTTACATATTCAAAATTACGAGTTCTTAAAAATTCGGCTCTTACCATTGATGTTAATGATGTCCATGAAAAAAGCATTAATATTATTAACAGAGTCCAAAAATCAGGTAAAAAAACACTTGCTATTATAATTAAGATAAACAATTGCGGTAAAGAATCCCAAATTTCTATAAAACGTTGTAAAATTATATCAATCTTTCCACCAAAGTAACCTTGAATTGCCCCAATTACAATTCCAACAAATGAAGAGAAAAATGTTAAAACAAAAGAAAATATAACGGATAATCTGATACCATATAAAACTCGAGCCAAAATATCCCTTCCCTCATCATCCGTTCCTAACCAATGAATTTTATCCGGTTTTGTTGGAGCAGGAGCCTCAATTTCATAATCTACGGTATTATATGAAAATGGCACAATAGGCATTAACATCCACCCATTATCATTTATATTTTGTACAATTAAAGGATCTTTATAATCTGCAGGTGTCGGAAAATCTCCTCCAAAAAAATCATCCGAATATTCTTTAATTACCGGAAAATATAGTTTATTTTTATAATATACAATCAAAGGTCTATCATTAGCAATTAATTCAGCAAATAAGGATATGAAAAACACCGTAGCAAACAGAAAAAATGCTACAACAGCTCGTTTATTGTGTTTAAAAGCATTAATTTTTCTTACAAATATCGGGGTCATCAATTTTCCAAATTATTCCTCAAATTATTGTTTTTTATTTCAGGTATATTTTGTACATCAATATCATCAACCATCTGTACACTTTGTTCTTTAATAATATCAATATCTGTGTTGTTGCTATTTGATAATTGCCATTTTTTATACCATTTTTTAAATATATCTATACTTTTTTCAATATATTCGGTTTCAATATCATCATTTATAAGTTCTTTAACAACTTTATTTTTAATAGATACCGGAAAATCAAATTCAGCCTCATCGCAATTATCACTGTTGTATAAGTAGTTGTTGATAATATCCTTAGAAGCACATATTTTATCATTAATTTTAAAATTTTTGTTATCCGGAGTTATGATTGCCAATGCAACCATCTTATCATTTATAAATCTTTGAGTAAAATCTTTATATCTCATATCATTAAAATTATGGTTTGAACTAACCCCATTTATAATTATCACAGTTTTATCAAGGAGTTGCTTGTTATCAAGTTGATCTATAAAATATTGTAACTTTCCATATAAACATCTTGTTTGTTCCATATATGATTTATACTTCAGTAATGAATTATTCTCTCTTATCCATGGCAAATTTTCCATATTAATCCATTTTTCTCGAGGTTTAATATTGCAAAATTCATCATATATAAACATATCAGACGGAATATCCGTATATACAAAATATGCTTGCGCTCCATTGTCTGAGAAAATATTTTCAACCAAAATATCAAAAATTTTGATTGAGTTAATAACATAAAGATTATTGTAATTTATTCCTATAAGAGGAAGTTTTTCAGGTTCCGAAAACACTTTTAAAAATTTGTATAAAGGAGCAAAATTTGATATTCCCATACTGGAAATCCACTCCGCAAATAAGAGTTGCGTACGCCCCATCAAAGGAATACCGCTATCGTATACATTTACCGGACGATTTATCTTTTCAACACAACGATCAACATTAAGCTGATGATTTTTATGACATATATCAATACCCCTTGATTTATATGCAGAAATATTATATCCGGCTTTTTTAAAGCTATCAAAAAGTTGATTATCTTTTAAAAATACATATTCATCATTGATATTAAAAAAATTCCAATATTTATTTAATACTATTGTATCAAGTGTATGTTCTTCAGGAGTTTTTGTACTATACGTATTTACTGACTGTACTACATTCATAAACTGATCATCGTTTTCAATATAACTGTTTGAAAAAACTTCGAAATTATTCTTTGCTAAAAATCCCATCATCAAATCATATGTACTTTTAGCAAAGAAATTATCAGTCATTTCAAAATATTTATGCGATGCAAAATTAGGTAACATTATATAAATAAATTTATTATACGATTTATTCTCACTGCTTTGTGTCTGCGAGTTGTAAACCTCAATAAAATCGTGCTGTTGTTGTTTATGATTGGTAAAATCATGTTTTACAATTCCCACAAAAGTAATTAAAAACAAAAGGACATATACTGAAAACACTTTGACTGATACGGCAAAGACAAGCCAAGAAAACATAAGGGATAAAATGAAAGCCACGATAATATTGGAATATTTGTATAAAAACGTTGGAGTAAAATCTACCAGATAATTATCAAAAAAATCACCCAAAAAGGCTTTTGCATCTAATTGATAAAACTGGTTAAATAAGATTATAATAAACCCAAAAGTAAACAATGAGCATATTATATTTTGGACCGGAGCATATTTATAAAACATACCAATTATAACAAATGAAAATACTGCTAAGCATAGTAAAAGTATTAATACCTCATAAAAAAGCATACCGTTCGGTCCAAAGATTGTCATATTACCTGATGCTGCAAACAGTACCATATTGATAGATAAAAGCAAAAAAACATACAATGATTTTAATATGAAACCTAGAATTTCATCAGAAATTTTAAACTTTTCCGGTACCTCACATGAACGTGAAAACTTTTTAGCATTAAAAGTAAGAGGAGCTCTAAAACGATTACGTTGCATGGTTGTTTCCTTATTTTCTCATAAACTTTTCACATTTTATAAAAATAGGTTAATATAACAAGTCTTTATTAATTCCTATCCACAAATCTTACCACATTTTGTACTATTTTATTGATAACTTCATTAATATCAACTTTTGTTTCCTCATTATTTACATGTATTATCGCCTTAAAACTGTCGGTTACTTTTAAAAGAGAATATGCTTTTAAGGTAGCTGCTGTAATGATAGACTGTTCAAAATCTGTACCGGTAAAATCAACCTCATTTTTTTTATTGTTCCAATTCATACAGATTACATTAGTCTCATAATTTTTTTTAATATTTATTCCTAAATATGACATATTTTCCATTTCTCTATATGCTTGTTTAACTGATTGATTATACAATCTGACGGCAAATTTAAGAGCTATGGTTAATGCAACATATGGACGATATGCTTTTAAAGCGGTTTCATACTCTTTGGTCTTAAAAACCACACATTCCGTTTTTGTTGCTTGCAAACAAGATTGAACAAATAATGCTACAGCAAACAAATTGGAAGAAAATGATTTTGTCTTGTTCCTGACTAAAATAATTTGCTCATTTTCATATTTTTGCAAGATGTTTTTGGCCAGCAATCTGTATTCATCAAAAGAATATTCCTTATTATCAATAAATTCAATAACAGGTCTTGTCTGATTTAAAAACTCATTATTATCATTTTTATCGAATATAATCTCAAGCATTTTACATCCTATATTTTTACATACGATTTTTTTATTATCTTTGCTTAATTTTTACTGTCAGTGCTATTCTGACACAATATGTGCATACATCAGATACATAACCTCACATCATTAACCGACATCATATAAAATATGATATCATCGGATGTTTCATTTGTCAAAATTTTTATAAATAAAATAAAGGATACAATTTACCTTGTTTTTAGTTTTATCTATTTCTGCTTTTTTGCTTTACAACCTGCTTTTTCTATTTTTTAGCTATAATTTTTACTTAGGGAAAAAGAATGTTCTTTCTCCCTAAGTAAAAATTTGGAAGTTTCAGCCTTACTCAGATACAGTTTCAGGCTCAAGCACTTCATCATTTGCACTTTCGTCAACATCTACTGCGCTTTCACCTAAAACTTCAGAACCTGTTTCATTTTCAAGTTCGTCATCATCTCCGTCATCGGCATCAAGCCAAGTAACAGAAACAACTCTCTCATCTTCTGCCGTTCTAAACAAAATCACACCTTGAGTTTTACGACCCGCAACTCTGATGTCTTCAACCGGCATTCTGATAAGTTTTCCGCCATCGGTAACCATCATAATCTGATTATCATTTCCAATCGGAAATGAACTTATAACCTCTTTGTTGCGAGCTGACATTTCCATATTGGCAATACCTTGTCCGCCACGACCGGTTACACGATATTCATATGAAGACGAGCGCTTACCGTAACCAGTTATGGTAACAGTTAAGATAAATTCTTCCAACTCTTGCATCTTGGCAAACTCATCAGCAGTTAAAACAGACAACAATCCGGTTTGTTCTGCCGTTACACAAGCGCCCTCACCCAATTCTGCTTCCATGCGTTTAATGGCTGATGATATTTTTAAGTATTCATCTCTTTGTTCGGCATTTGCCGAAATATGTTTAAGCATTGACATTGAGATAACTTCATCATTGGTGCCAAGTTTAATGCCTCTTACACCAGTCGAATTACGACCTACAAACACACGAACATCAGTTACCGGAAATCTGATACATTTACCGCTTTTAGCTGCCAACATAACATCGTTATCTTCGGTACAAAGCATAACATTAACCAGTTTATCGCCCTCATCAAGTTTCATGGCAATTTTACCGTTCGACTGAACATTAACAAAGTCCATCAGCGAGTTACGGCGAACATTTCCTTGTGCGGTTGCAAACATAATGGAAAGATTTTTGCAATCTTCCTCATTCTCGGGAAGTTTCATAATGGTAGTGATGTTTTCACCCTCATCAAGCGGCAATAAGTTGATAAACGGTTTTCCCTTTGAGGTCGGTGAACCAAGCGGAAGTTTGTAAACTTTCATCTTATATACCAAACCTTTTGAGGAGAAGAATAACACTGGAGTATGCGTTGAGGACACAAACAAACGAGTTACAAAGTCTTCCTCTTTTGTTGCCATACCCGATTTTCCTTTGCCTCCTCGTTTTTGAGCTTTATATGCATTTAACGGAACTCGCTTAATGTATCCGGCTTCGGTAACGGTAACAACCATTTCTTCTCGTTGAATTAATGATTCGATATCCGTATCATATTCAATATCTTCAATTTTGGTCAAACGTGGTGTTGCATATTCGTCCTTAACAGCCACAAGCTCATCTCTCATAATGCCGTAAAGTTTTTCGCGACTTGCAAGAATAGATAAAAATTCTTTAATATCCTCACCTAAAACACGTAATTCTTCATGAATTTTATCTCTTTCAAGGCCTGTCAAACGTTGTAATTTTAAATCCAAAATTGCTTTTGCCTGTTCTTCGGATAAGCGATAAAATCCGCCTTCAACTTTTCTGTCCGGCTCATCAATCAGGTTAACCAAAGTTTCGACACCACCTGCCGGCCAAGCTTTTGTAAGCAATGCTTCTTTTGCTTCCGCCGGATTTGGTGCTGTTCTGATAAGCTCAATTACAGGGTCCAAGTTTTCAACCGCAATAGCAAGACCTACCAAAACATGAGCTCTGTCACGAGCTTTGTTAAGTTTATATATTGTTCTGCGGCGAATTGTTTCCTCTCTAAACTCAACAAACGCAGAAATAATTTCTTTTAAAGTGAGCATCATCGGACGACCGTGATTGATGGCAAGCATATTCATACCGAAACTTGTCTGCAACGGTGTATATTTATAGAGTTGGTTTAAGACTACATCAGCTTGAAAATCTTTCTTGATTTCAATTACAACTCGGACACCCTGACGGTCAGATTCGTCTCTGATATCCGAAATTCCTTCTACGCGTTTTTCTTTAACAAGTTCGGCAATACGAGTAACAAGCGCTGCCTTATTTACCTGATATGGAATCTCGTGAACAATGATAGCCTCTTTATCTTTTCTTAGTTCTTCAATGGTGCATTTTGCACGCATCATAACCGAACCGCGACCGGTTAAATATGCAGATTTTGCACCGCCCTGACCCAAAATTAAACCACCTGTCGGAAAATCAGGTCCCGGAACAATATTAATCAAATCTTCAGGTGTAATTTCCGGATTGTCAATATACGCACAGCAAGCATCAATCACCTCACCTAAGTTATGCGGAGGCATATTGGTTGCCATACTGACGGCAATACCATTTGAACCGTTCACTAATAAGTTTGGATAACGAGCCGGAAGAACTGTCGGTTCTTGAACACTTTCATCATAGTTAGGCATAAAGTCAACCGTATCATATTCAATGTCTTCAATGAGCTTATGCGCAACTTTTGCAAGCCTTGCTTCGGTATAACGCATGGCAGCCGCACCGTCTCCGTCCATTGAGCCAAAGTTACCTTGGCCGTCAACTAAAGGCAAACGCATTGAGAACGGTTGCGCCATTCTGACCATTGCCTCGTAAACAGAACTGTCACCATGAGGGTGATATTTACCTAAAACTTCACCTACGATACGAGCAGATTTTCTGTACGGTTTTGTACAATCATATCCGCTTTCATACATCGCATAAATAATACGACGATGAACAGGCTTCAAACCGTCTCTGACATCAGGCAATGCACGAGAAACAATCACGCTCATTGCATAATCAAGATATGAGCGACGCATTTCTTCGGTTATCATTGTCGGTGTAATATTTTCAGACAAAGCCGGAACAACGGAGTTTTCATTTTCTTCCATTTTATTTTCCTTTTTTTTATTTAATTCAAACTGTCGTAAATTTAGCAAATCAGATTAAAAATTTAAATTTTTTTTTAATTTTTATACCCATAAAAATGTCATTTTCTTCTCTACGGGCAAAAAAAGTACCTTAAAATCGATTTTCACTATCATAAAGCAAAAATAGTTAATTTATAACTTTTATTAGATGATGTTTGGAAGAATCAAGGAACAATAATAAAAAAATTAACATCTTGATTTATGAAAAATTCAATTTACAATTTTAGCATATCTTTAATGGGCTATCTGCTAGCTGAATTATTTATAAGGACTTGTGTTATGATAAAAAATCTGCTTTTATTTTTTCTTTGCTTGCCAGTACTGTTTTAACTCAAAATGTTAGCGCTTTAACTTTGTCACCGACATTAAACAGCTTAAAGGCCGAGGCTGCAAAGTTGACTTCTTCTGAGTGTTAGTGCAACATATGACCAAATCAGTTATAATATTAAGGTGTTTGGAAACTATGGCATTGGTGATAACTGGTCTGTTTATGGTTTGGCTAATCATACCTTTGGTGATGACTATAAAGCTTCAACACTTGGTATCGGCCTCAACTATAATTTGTAGTATCTCCCTGCCCCTTTGTCTCCCACAAAGGGGCAGTCTTTTTATTTATTGGATATGATATCTTTTACTTCTTGGCAATAAACAACACACCCTTAACCGGCGCAGAGTTTTCTTGCCGTAAATCAAACTCATAATCTTTGATATCGGTATATCCCGATTGCAATAAAATGTTTTTGATGTATTCCGGATTATGCCTGATTCTGCCATTGTAACACAACTCATATGTTTTGTTTTTGCTGTCGGCTTTTTCAATATTAAAAATTAGGGTGTCACATTTTACTGAAGATAAAACCTCTTCAATATTTTGCACATATTCAAATACATCTAGCACAACAATAAAGTTATACTTTAAACCTTTTTTTATAAAATCAGAAATATCGGCCTTAATCAGATTGTGATAAAGTTGTTTTTTGCCGGCCAGATTGAGCATGTTTTCTGAAATGTCAACACCAGTGATTTTGGTATTATCATTGGCAAAATGCAAGGCAAATTCTCCGGTACCGCAACCTAAATCTAAAACAGTGCCGCTAAATTTGATATCAAGCTCGGATAGCTTGTCAAATACGGCATATTTTATCTTTTTCATGGTTTGGTCATAAGTTTCGGCAAACAAGTCAAAAAGCTCTTGCGCATATGAGGTATCAAAATTTTTGATATCTGCGTTAAAAGATGAAACCATATGCTTGGCAAATGGGTTAGATGGTGCTAAATCATGCCACTTTTGCGCAATTTTTTTAGCTTTTTCAGGCTCGGTTTGATAGAACAACACCAAGGTTTCAGCAATGTTTATCCAATATTGTTTTTGCAAAACATCTTTAACAAACGCATTCATCATCAAATCTAGTGCACGTTCATAATCGGCCATATCTTTAAGAACAAGGGCCAAATTGTTGCTAAGCTCCGGTAAATCGGGATTTATAATAACCGCTTTTCTGTATTCTTCCAAAGCCTCTAAGGTGCGGTTTTGTTGATATAGCCAATTGGCATAATTTGAATGAGCCACAATGTTTTCGGGGTCTAAATCGAGAGCCTTTAAGTAATATTGTTCGTTTTCTTCCAAATCGGCCAAATTTACCCAAGCTTCAACGCATTTTGGATTTAGATTTATGCAACTTGAAAAATCTTCAACAGCAGATTGTATATTGTTAAGTAATAGGTTAATTTTAGCTTTTAACAGTTTGATATCGGGCGAATTATCACATATCTCATCAGCTTTTAAAATATATTCGCAAGCTTTGTTAAAATCTTTTTGTTCCAAAAAATGCAAAGCGGTATAATAAAATGCAAGCTCTGACAAGGGATATTTTCGGCACAAATTTTCAAGTTCTTTAAGGTCTTTATTTAAGACTGCAATGTTGACTTTGGCGTCAATATAATCAGCATCTGATTTAAGTGCATTTTGGTACATTTGTAGGGCAATTTGGGGTTGATTTAAGCATTCGTATATTGCGCCTAAGTTGTTATAAGTTTCTTTTATGTTCGGATTTAAGGATATAACTTTTTCATAGGCATTAATAGCCTGAGCAAATTTTTGAATGGACTGATACGATACTGCCAAATTAAAATATAGTGCAATATGATTAGGAGATGACTTTACGGCTTGTAAAAAGTATGAAATTGCTTCTTGGTGCAAACCTTTGGTTTGAGCCGTAAGTCCAAGCATATTGAGAACATCGGGGTTTTCGGGAACAGCCTCTAAAACGGCACGATAAAGTTGTTCGGCTTTATCAAGTTGCCCTGCCGAATATAAATCATTTGCTTGTTTAAACATCAAATCGTACGACATATTTTCTCCTGTTTTGATAATAGCTGATTTTTTGTTGATTTAAAGCATTCTTTTAAATGTGCAACAGTTTGGGGAAAAATTTCTTGCAATGTAACTTTTTTAATGATATTTTTTAGGTAAAAGGAGAAGATAAAATGCAAATTAAGTGTCCAAAATGTGCCAGTGTTAAAATTGTTAAAAACGGTCAGGTGTTTGGTTGGCAAAGGTATAAATGCAAAAACTGTAAATATCAGTTTACAAAACAGGCGCCGGCAGGAAAACCTTTGTCGTTAAAGTTGTTGGTACATTTGTTGCATATATCCGGACTTTCCATGCGTGAAATTGCTTCCATTGTCGGTGTCTCGGCACAATCGGTTTCCAGATGGATAAAAAAATGGCATGGAGCTTATATGTCCGAAATCGGAAAATATGAAACTTTATATAAGGCAGATATCAACACATTGCTTGATTGTTTAAGTATCACTCAAACAGATGCTTTTTATGTCTCTTCAAGAGTTTTACCATCAGGCGCAAAATTTAATATTGTTGTACAGTTGCCTTCAAAAAAATAAACATCATTATTAAGGTTACAAATTTTTTTTTTGCCTTGAAATAGATTTTTTGCTTATGTACCTTGCTTTCAATTTTAAAAACTTAATTGAAAGGTGAATTTTATGTATGTTAAGAAAATAAAGACTTCCGGTATTTGGTACAAGGTACTGTATTCGGTTTTGTGTGTGGCTTTGGGGTGGTATTTGCACTCTAAATTTACACCTGATATGAGTGCATTTATGCACAATAATGAGCCACCACATGTGTTGGTAAAGGGATTGAAAATTGCCGATGTCTCACATAAGAAAAAATATATTGCTCATGTTGAGGCAATCAATAGTGTTGATATTATGCCTCAGGTTTCAGGATATTTGGAAGATATTTTGTTTGAAGATGGCGCTTTTGTAAATAAAGGTGATGATATTTTTTTGATTGAACAACGCAAATATAAAGCAGACCTAAAAGCAGCTCAAGCTGCAGTCAAACAGTTAAACAGCGATTATAAGCGCATTTCATCACTTCATCAGAAAAAATTTGTTTCGGATAAAGAATTGGATATGGCCGAAAGCAATTTGGAACAAGCTGAGGCCGCACTTGATTTAGCCAAACTTAATTTGGAATATACGCAAATTAAGTCACCGATTTCGGGCTTTATCGGAAAAGCTTTGGTAACCAAAGGCAATTTGGTAAGTCCCAATGCGTTAAAATTGGCAAGAATCGTACAATCTCAGCCGATAAGAGTTGTTTTTTCGGTTACTGATAAAGAACTTTCAAGTTTTATGCAACAGGCAAATGATGCAAAAGATGTGTTTGTAGATGTTGTTATGCCCAACGGCAAAATTGAAACCGTTAATGTAGAAAATCTATTTTTCGGTAATGAAGCAAATCCGCAAACAGCAACCATTCCGGTATATATAGACTTGGGAAATGAAGAAAATTTATTGGTCCCCGGAAACTATGTTGATATAAATATCAGATTCAATAGTGGTGACAATAAGGTTTTGGTACCGCAGGTCGCTTTATCTGCCGATATCAACGGCTCTTATGTGATGATTGTTAAAGAAGATAACAGTGTTGAACAAAAATATCTTGAGTTAGGTGATGTCGTTGAGGATATGCAAATTGTATTAAACGGACTTAACGGCACGGAAAAGGTTATCATTCAAGGCTTACAAAAAGTTCAAGCCGGAATGAAAGTAAATCCGACAGAAGTTAATCTTAACGATTCCATAAATTAGGAGACAAATCGATGTTTTCCGGATTTTTTATTAAAAGGCCTCGCTTTGCGATTGTGATTTCTGTTGTTATTGTGCTTATCGGTGCAATAGCAATGCTTAAACTTCCGATTGCTTTGTATCCGGAGGTTACCCCGCCGCAGATTTCAGTTCGAGCAATATACCCCGGTGCTAGCGCTGAGGTAATTGCCAGAACGGTAGGTATTCCTTTGGAAGATGAAATGAATGGTGTTGAGAATATGATATATATGAACTCAACCTCGGAAGATTCTGCATATACTTTAACCGTAACATTTAAAACCGGTGTTGACCCTGATATGGCGCAAGTGAAAGTGCAAAATCGTATCAGTCAGGCAACCTCAAAATTGCCGCAAGAGGTTACAAGACAAGGTATTTCGGTTAATCGTGAATCTTCAAATATTTTGGGGTTTATTGCGTTTGTATCACCTGATAATTCGCTGAACGACCAACAAATAAGCGACTATATTTACAACAACATAGAGCGCCCGATTTCTCGTATCAACGGTATCGGAAACTTAAATGTTTACGGTTCAAGATTATCTATGAGGGTGTGGCTTAATGCCGATAAATTGGCAGCTTTGCAAATTACGGTTAATGATGTTTACAATGCCATTTCGGGACAGAACTATCAACCAACACTCGGTAAAATCGGTGCTCAACCCACGCAATCTGCCAACCCTATGGTTTACACACTTCAAACCGACGGCCGTATGGAAACTGCTCAAGAATTTGAAAACATCATTGTTCGTACGGCAGAACAAGGGGGATTGGTGCGCTTAAAAGACATTGCGAAGGTAGAAATTGGTCAGGAAGAATATTCTATTTCGGGCGAATATAATGGTCAAAATGCCATCACTCTTGCTTTAGCTTTGTCATCGGGAGCAAATGCGCTTGAAACTATGGAAAATGTCAAAAAAACCCTTGCCGAATTGAAGGAATTTTTCCCTAAAGGCTTGGATTATGTTATTTGTTACGATTCAACAAAATATATAGATGCCTCAGTTGAGGAAGTTGTTGTTACACTTTTGATGACTTTGGCTTTAGTTGTTGCCGTATGTTATTTTTTCCTGCAAGATTTTTATTCTACCCTTATCCCGACACTTACCATTCCGGTTTCCATATTGGGAACATTTGCGGTAATGATGGCTTTAGGTTACAGTATTAATATGTTCACATTGTTTGCTTTGTTGTTGGCCATCGGTTTGGTGGTTGACGATGCAATTGTGGTGGTAGAGCGTATGGTACATTTGATGCAGACAACCAAGATGAATGCGTATGAGGCAACATTTAAGGCTATGAGCGAAATTTCGGGAGCATTGGTTGCAACATCTTGTGTTTTGCTTGCAATATTTATTCCGGTCGGATTTTTAGACGGTATTACCGGAAAAATTTATCAGCAATTTTCCGTAACCATTGCCACGGCAATTATGTTCTCACTTTTAAATGCTTTGACTTTGTCACCGGCTCTTTGCTCAATACTTATTACAAAAATTAAACCTAAAACAAAGGGATTTTGGGGTAAAGTCAATAAAAGCATTGAAAAAATAATTCATACATATGTCGTATCCGTTTCAGTTGTAGCTAAGAAAATTCCGGTAATCGTTACCATATTTGTACTTTTGACGGCATTGGCTTACGCTCTATTTACAACTGCTCAAACATCATTTATTCCCGATGAGGACCAAGGTGTTGTGGTTTTGAGTTTACAACTTCCGGAAGGAGCGTCCAAAAAACGCACTCATGAACTTGTCAATAAGGTAAACGATGTAATTCGTTCGGAAAGCGGTGTTGAAGGTGTTTCGAGTGTTATCGGATATTCTTTAATGGGCGGACGAGGTGAAAATGTTTCTATGGCATTTATTGTGTTAAAACCATGGTCTGAAAGAAAACAGGCTCATCAGAGCTCAACAGCTATCTTAAACAGGATAAGAGCAAAATTAAATGCTTTCCCCGAAGCCGAATTTCAGATGTTTGAAATGCCATCAATTCCGGGACTCGGATTAGCAAACGGTTTGGATATAAGATTGCAATCTCGTCAAGTGGTAGATTATCAAAAACTTGATGCCTCTTTAAAGAGCTTTTTGCAAAAGTTGAATCAGTTGCCGCAAATTGCTTATGCTTATTCAACCTATAATGCCAAGACACCGAATGTGTTTTTAAAAATTGACCGTACTAAAGCCGAAAGTATGAAAGTTCCGGTATCAAACATATTCAAAACTTTGGAGAGTTACTTAGGTTCGGCCTATGTAAATGATATCAACCTCGGAACTCAGGTAAATAAGGTTATGATTCAGTCTGATTGGCAATATCGTCAGGATATTGAAGACATTAACGACCTGTATATTGCAAATATGAGTTCTACCATGGTACCGATGCGCTCAATGGTCGAGCTTTCAAAAGTTTTGGCTCCCCGTGTGGTTGAAAGGTATAATCAATATCCGGCAGCTGCCGTAACTGCTGTTCAGGTAGAAGGGTCTTCCACCGGTAACGCAATGAAAGCGGTTGAAAATCTGGTAAAAGATTTGCCTGAAGGATTTAATATCGAATGGTCGTCTATGAGTTATCAGGAAAAGAACACGCAAGGACAAATCGGCTATTTAATTGCACTTGCCATTATTTTTGCTTATTTGTTTTTGGTGGCTCAATATGAAAGCTTTATTGTTCCGATACCGGTGTTGTTATCATTAGTGGTGGCGATTAACGGTGCAATGCTCGGACTTTTCTTTAGCGGTATGCCTCTTAGTATTTACGCTCAATTGGGCTTAATATTGTTGATTGGTTTGGCTTCTAAAAACGCAATTTTGGTGGTCGAATTTGCCAAAGAAGAAAGAGCCAACGGATCCACAATCGTAAATGCGGCAATAAAAGGCTTAAAAGAGCGTTTCAGAGCCGTGTTGATGACTGCCTTTTCGTTTATTTTGGGTGTGTGGCCGATGGTAATTGCGAGCGGAGCAGCTGCGCAAAGCCGTAGAGCAATCGGAGTTCCGGTGTTTTATGGTATGATTGTTGCAACAATTGTTGGCTTGTTTATAATTCCCTTGATGTATGTTTGGGTGCAAACGATATATGAAAAATATGCCCCAAAACGCAAAAAGAAAAAATAAGCCCCTAAACTAAAAGCCCTCAAAGAAATATTTGAGGGTGTTTTTTTGTTGCAATTTGTTTTTTTATTTAATAATATGCTATCTGCACAGAGGTGCGAGGGTGTAGCAGCCCTTTATGTCTTACACGGCATTAGGATATGATGTCGTTAGCTGTTTGTCTTGTTATCAAGGCAATGGTGAATATATCCCCGACTGTGGTCGGGGATATTCCGGTAGATGTTCAGGGCTTGCCTAAAAATCGGAATAGTCATTTTGTAAGACATGATTTGCTACATCCCCGACTGCTTTGCTTTTTCTTAGCAGTCTTTTTTTATTCATTAAACAAAAGGAGAGTAGTTAAATGTCATTAGATTATGATATTGAGGAAGATAGAAAGTATTATCGAAAACAGATGTCAATTGTGTTAAAACAAATGATGAAAATAAAAAATGTGACGGTTGAAGAATTTGCTAAGACACTTAATATCAGTGAAAAGCAAGCTTGTGATTTTATTGAAGGTAAGAAACTTCCGGATATTTATATGTTTTTAAAAATACATAAGAGATACGATATTTATTTAAACGATGTTTTACCGATGAAATTTTTTGATACAAACATAGATTTTTCAAGAATAGCTTTAGAATCAGGTATTATTGCAAGTTTAAAATATTTACCCGAATATGTGCTAAATAATTTATTGGATCAGGTTGAAAAGCATGGTTTATCGTTAATCAGAGTTATAAGAAGATAACAGCGGTAAGATAAAAACTATCACTTAAACAATTGCAATAAAAATATATTTTTTTATTTGACAACTTTTGAACTTATGATACTTTACAAAGTGCATATGATGGAGGAATAACAAATGGTTAGTGATAAAATATTAAATTTTACCGATAACAGCACCAGATTTTTATCAAATTTTTATCCGTATAAAAAAGATGGCGGTAAATATCCTCACAAAGTTAGGGTGTTCTATAACAATATAGAATTTGATTGTGTGGAAAATGCTTATCAGGCGGCAAAATTTACAAATAAACAAAAACAAATTGCCTTTAGCAAATTAAGTCCTTATGAAACAAAGGCTTATTGGGAAGATAAAACAGATTACAGGGCAGATTGGCATCAGGTAAAGTTACAAATTATGGAAGATTTAGTTCGGCAGAAATTTTGCAATTCAAAAGAACTGAAAGAGATGTTGCTTGATACAGGCAATCAGATACTTGAAGAAGGAAATGATTGGGGTGATACATTTTGGGGTGTATGTAATGGGGTTGGAGAAAATAACTTGGGTAAAATTTTGATGAAAATCAGAACAGAATTAAAAAATTTTATTAACATTTTATTGTAGCATTGCTAAAAAATATTTATATTTAAGATAACTTAAAGGAGGCTAAAAGCCTCCTTTTGCAGTCATGAATTTTTCAAATTTCAAGTAGTTTCCTTTGGCTTCGGCCGCATAACGGGCAAAGGCAATTTCAACTATATCAACCATACTTAAAGTAATGTTTCTTACCTTTATTCTGGCTGAACATTTTTTGAGCTTTTTAAGATGACTTGCCGCATACAAGACTCCTCGTTTTTTCAACCTTTCATATACCGGTAAAGCTTTTTGATAGTCTTTATAAGCTTTATCCCACCATTCAAGCTTTTCCTTTCTGTATCGAACAGATTTTAAGATTTCGGCATAATAACTGTTAAACAGTGTTTGTGCCAAATCATCAATCGGCATATTCTGATATGATGCAACAGAATTGTTTTCATCTATCATAAACAAGGTGTGACGTCGGCAATGAGATTCAAGCATACTATTAAACCATTGCTTAAACTGAGCAAGCCATTTGTCATCTTGAACAGACATAACGTCAGCAAACTGCTTCAGCTCACTGATTGTTTTGATTATAAGTTCCATATAATGATTTTTTAAAAATTTCTCAGATATGGTAAGTATAACACATTTACAACTTTTGTCAATATTTTTATCTGAATAAATTGCTTAAATTTTTCATTTCATCAGTAAGTTCTTCTTCTCCGTCAATATGATGATTTTGCATCAATATTTTACCGTTGCAGATAACCGTATCAATTGCAGAGCTGTCGGCCGAATATACCATATTTGATATCAAATTATAATTTGGCACCAAAAAGTGATTGTATAAATTTACCAAAATACAATCGGCTAATTTGCCTTCCTTAATTTCACCGGCATCAATTCCGAAAGATTTTGCTCCGTTAGCAGTGGCAATTTTGAACACATCTTCGTCCGAACCTGCTGTTGGATTTTGTGATTGTATCTTGGCAGCAAGAGCACAAAGTTTCATTTCACTTAACATACTAAGCTCGTTATTTGAAGCCATACCGTCAGTGCCTAATGTGATGTTGCAACCACTATCAAGAAGTTTTTGCAACATAAACATTCCAGAACACAATTTGAAGTTAGATGATGGGTTTGTACAAAGCCACACACCTTTATCAGCTAAAATTTTTATATCATTATCATCAAGCCAAACAGAATGTGCCAAAGTAGTTTTATCGCTTAATGCATTGTGCTTATCAAAAAACGCAATCGGAGTTAGTCCATATTTAGCAATGCAGTCATCAACTTCTTTTTTTGTTTCGCACGCATGAATATGAAGTCGCATATTATGTTCTTTGGCTAAATTAACATTAAATTCTATAAGCTCCGGCGAAACCGTATAAACTGCGTGAATAGCCAAAACTTTTTGAATAAGTTCAGAATTCGGATTTTGTGTGCCCAAAAAATCATTTATTTTTTCAATTTCAACCTTACATTTATCAGAATTAAATAAATCACAGGCGCCAAAAGAAAGTGCAGCCCTAACTCCCATATCTGCAACCGCTTTGAGTAGCGGTTGCATGCCGAAATACATATCTGAAAAGAAAACCGTTCCGGTCTTAATCATTTCCATGATAGAAAATTTTGTGGCCGTATAAATCATCTCGTCAGTAAGTTTTGCTTCTCTGGGCCAAATGTCATTATTGAGCCAATCAAACAAATTTTTATCATCGCTTATACCTCTGAAAATGCTCATCGGAGCATGAGAATGGCAGTTATAAAAAGCCGGCAAAATGGCAAAATGAGAACAATCTATAACCTTGTCGGCATTAACATTTTGATTAGGAGCAATCTTTTTGAATTTATTTTCAGAGATAAAAACATCAGTGATTTGATTATCTAAGCTTACATTTTTTAACAATATTGACATTTTAGTTCTCCTCTATAATTACAGATTTTAAGGAATGATAAAATATATAAACTAAAAAAAGGTTAAACTAATTTATCAAATTCTCGGTCACTTTAAAATTTTTGATTTTTTACACCATTTTTGATTTAAATATACACAAAGACTCTTTTTACTTGCAAAAAAAAACGGTTTATGATGAGCTTTGAAAGGACAGTTTTTGCTCTTTTCAAAGGTACTTAAACTTAATTTTTATAGAAAGGATTAAATTTATGAGAAAATATTTTCTTTTAGGCGCTGTGGCTCTTTTAGCTGCAAGCAACGCAAACGCTCAAACATATGCAAGCGGAAATTTAGGAGTCAGATGCATGATAGCAAATACTGAGGAAATTGACTGTGGAACAGATATATTAGGTTTTGGAGCTTATATAAATGATAATTCAAATGCCTTTAGTATAACTGTTACACCTGATGGCAATACTACCAATACATATCCTAGTACAGGAAGCGGTTCTGTTATAGCAGATGGACAAGCTGGAAAGTGTGTTATATCAAACGGAACTTTCACTGATGCAGCAAATATTCAGCTCGGAACTCAAGGAGATATAAAAATGGTATCAATGGGTACAAATGGAAATGAACACGGGGCTATGGATATTGTTCCTACCATATCCGACATTACATTTGCGATTGCTGATGATGGAAAAACTGTAAATATCGGTGGTACCTTTAATATTCCTGCCAATATTGAAACAGAATGGTATCAAGCGATAATTCCTATTTTATATATGTCAGAAGAATAAAAACTTCTAAGATAGTTCACATCTTGAAATCGCTCCTTTAACAATTACCTTTTACTAAAATAAAAAAGTTAGAGGAGTTTTAGATGTCTGCATTAAACGATACAAAAAAAGATTTAAGCCTGTTAAATGTTGTTTCATTGGGGCTTGGCTCAATTATCGGTGCTGGTATTTTCGCTCTTTTGGGACAAGTTATTTTACTTGCCGGACATCAAACCTATCTGGCATTTTTGGTTGCCGGATTAGCTGCCATATTTTCCGGATATTCTTACGCAAAATTGGCCGGAAGATATCCTCAATCGGGCGGACTTACCGACTATTTTCACATTGCGTTTAAAACAAAATTTATCTCTGGCGGTTTGTCGCTTATATATATGATTGCATCTGCCGTATCCATTGCAATGCTCGCAAAATCTTTTGGAATATATGCAACCGAGTTATTAAAACTAAGTTCAAACCATCTATTTTACATTAACTTATTTGCCGTCGGCATAACCCTGATTTTGGCTTGGCTTAATATGCAAACCGCAGCCGAAGTCGGTTGGGTGGAAACACTTATCGTAATTGTTAAAATCTCGATTTTGATAGTAATTATTGGAGCCGCATTTTATCAACCCGAACTAAAATTACCTACAATACAAATGAAACCTGTTGCACATTTTGACTTTTTAAGAAGTGTCGGTGTCACATTTTTTGCCTATGCCGGATATGGCGTAATTACCAATGCGGCTGCCAATGTGCACAAACCCAAACGCACCATGGCACTGGCAATTTATATCACATTACTGATTGTTATGCTCGTATATCTCAACTTAGCTTATGTGGTCTTGAATTATACGCCTACTTCCGATTTAATTACCGATACCGAAACCGCCATTGCCACTGTTGCCGACAAGCTTTTGGGCAAATGGGGATATTATTTCTTGTATTTAGCTGCCGGACTTGCTTTTGTTTCCGGCATAAATGCCACATTTTTCAGTATGTTTCGTATATCTCAAGCCTTAGGAAAATTTAAGGTGTTGCCTAAAATATATACTATACCGCTTACAAAAAACGCAACTTGGGGTAACGGATTTACTACACTTCTGATTGTACTTTCAATTGTATTTATGGATTTTTCTTCCATAGTAAACTTGTCAAGTGCCGCATTCTTACTCAGTTATCTCGGAATTTTTGCCGCTAACTGGCGCTTGAGAAAAGAAACCTCATCATCTGCCGATGTAATACTGTTCGGAAGTGCCTTGATGAGTGTGATATTAGTAGGATTTATCATCAGTCTTATGTGATAAAGGGTACACAAACTCTGATTGCGGATTTTTATTCGTTGTTTGAAGAGGGTGTTTAATCTGCTTTACCTTATCGGTTAAGTTCTTAATACGCATTATGACATCACTTTGTGCCAAATTAAACCAAGTTCCTTCTTTTGCATTGAGGATTTGAGCCTCTGTTTGCATGGTAATCACATTTTCAACTTTAGGCAAATTGCAAACCACCGGAATTAAAGTCATTGAGTTTTGTTCAACTGCTTTTGCCCCTGTAATCGGTTCAAATCCGTTTTGTTTCCACCTGTTTAAGAGCTCTTTTTTGCACACTCCGTATGCTTTTTCATAACCTTTTTGTGCTGCAAACAACATGGCTTTTTGCATAATTTTTTCTGACACATCGGTTTTACGAAATTTTTTTATCACGCACATTCTTTCCATTTTCACAAAACCGTTAAAATATCGAATGCGCATTGTACCAATAGGCCTGTTATCATCAAGAGCCAAAATATGCGTTGCTCCAAAATCATTACCGTCAAACTCTTTTTGTTCAGCTATTTTGTATTCATCAATAAACACTTCACGTCGAACAGTCATTGCTTGAGCAAATTCTTTGTCGCTTGAAACGATACATATGTTAAAATTGTCTGTTATCATAAAAAAATTATACATTGACTAACGTTTATTTAGTATATACTTATTTAATAAGATGGTATATATTTTGGGGAGCTCCTAACCGAGATTTTTAAAAATGTCAATAAAATCAAAAACTATTTTATTTCGTAATTTGCTGTATTTAAATGAAGTAATAAAATTTTCGCAAATCAATGCGGCTGCCGAAAAAAACGGGATCAAGGCTTCAAATTTGAGCAAGATAATTAAAGATTTAGAAGATTATTTGCAAAAACAACTTTTTATACGAACTTCAAACGGACTGATACCGACAACAAAGGCTTTAGAACTTTCCCAAATGATCAATCAAACAGAAACAGCCTTTGATGAAATAATTGAAAAAATTGCGGTAAACGAAAATAAAAAAAGTTTGCAATTATACATACCGGACAACATCGAACTTAAAAATTTGCAGTCTTTCAAAGAAAATAAAATTATATTTTGTTCATCGTCTGTTGATGCCGATGTAATTGTCAGCTATGAAAAACCGCAAAATTATCAAAATCTTATTATGGTTGAAAACTGTATAGGTACAGAATTTAAGCAAAAAATTTGGGTATCATCTAAAAATTCAAAACAAGCATTAAATTTGTCTCGTTTTATAATTTGTCAGATGCATCTTTAATAAATTTGGTTAAGGCCTTAATTTTATCAATATCTTTAACTTCATCTCTGACAACAAGCCAACAATTATGATTTAGTTCCATTTTGATGTTGCTGAGTTCGACCAAATTTTCATTATTTGAAAATCCTCCTCTTGGCAATAATCCGATCCCTATTCCGTCTTTTATAAGTTCAAAAAGCATTGAAGAAGAATTTGTAGTTGATGCAATTTTTTTGGCACCGATTAAAAAATTGTTCCATTTTTTCCATACACCGGCATAATTCGACTTATTACAAATTCGATGATTCTCTTGCAAATCTTTTAAATTTTTCGGATATCCGAAAGTTGATAAATATGTTTTTGAAGCAAAAAAAGCAAACTTTAAATTGTAAGTTTTGATAACTTTCAATGAACAATCATGAGGTTCATCATAAATGACAGCCATATCAAACTGTTCCGGTTTAGGCCTTTCCATTGAACAAAAAATTTCAACATTCACCTTGGGATATTTTTCATAAAACTTATAAAAACAATCTGAAATATAACCAATTCCCAATCCATCGGTTGTCCAAAGCCTGATTTCTCCTGAAACTCGAAATGCCTTAATATTCAAATTATGTGTCTTGTTTATCATATTTTCTAAATTACAAGCAATTGCATAAACCTCATATCCGGCCTCCGTAATCTTGACACCGTTATGAACTCTGGTTATTAAATTTTCCCCGAGTTCTTCTTCCAATTGTCTTATCTGTACCGACAAATTAGATTGTTTCATATTGTTTTTTTCGGCCGCTTTAGATATTGAGCCATATTTAATCGCCGAACTTAAACATAAAAGCTGTCGAACTCGTAAAATCGCGTCTTTGATACCATATCCCATTTTATATACCAATTATATGAAATTAGTTTCTTCATTTTTATTTTATTAGCATATAAAATGTTATACAGAATAAAAAATATGTTGCAAGAAAAAATACAGGGAAACTAACAATGCAAAAATATGAAAAAGACTTAAAACAAATAAATACTATATTCTATCGATTAATTAAGCTATTAAAAAGGTATCATTTTGAGCACACTGCCCATATTACCAGTTACGCTTATGAAGAACTTTTAAGTGAACTATTGGACAGATATAAAAACAAAATCAATTAAAATATTTAAAAAGTAAGATCAGTTCATCAAGTACATAATCAAGCAATTTGTCGTTGGTATATTTAATTTTTTCAATGATGAATTGCTCCTTATCAAGTCTGCTTCGACTTTTTGTTGTATCAATCGATACACCTAATAAATCATCAATGCTGATACTGAAAATTTGAGAGATTTTGTATATCATAACCAAGTCGGGAACCACAAGACCTCGTTCTAAATTTGAGATTGTACGCCAACTGACATCGCATTTATATGCCAGTTCTTCTTGTGTCATAGAAGCGCTTTCACGCAAAGCCTTAATTTTTAAAGCTAAAGATTTTTTTATTTTATCTTTCATAATGGTTCTCCCACAAAATAGGATTTCATAATTTATTTTTAGCCTGAAAAACAATGTTATACAAGAAAGGTAGTTTCATAAATAAGGTTCTATAAACATTTAAGTGTTACTTGATTTTAAAAATATCAATTATACTTTAGTTTTTTTCATCAGCCAAAAAGTGATAGATTTTTTTTCAAAATATGATAATATACGATAAATTTAAGCTTAAAGGAAAATAAAATGATATACAAAACCCGAAAAGACCTGATAAAAGCCTTAAAAGATGCTCCCAAAGGCGAAAAAAGATCTCAAATATTGAACATTGAGCAAAATCGTAATCTGATTAAGAACAGCGGCGCAAATGTAACCTTATATTCTGGAGATGTTCTTGATAATAATAACCCGATACAGGCTCTTGATAATATTTACATCGGAGTTATACAAAGACTAAATGCAAAAACGGGATATCCTGACGGAATCGGTGCATTAGGCGGTCTGTCCGAAAGAACTGATGAAGATAAATTTAACCATATGACCATATCCGAAAAAAAACAACTGTTAGGTCAAAAGGATGATGTTATTATTCAAAACGAAAAAGTTGTTTTAACCGATGATATCAACATAATTCGGCTCAATAATGTTATACGAGAAACAAAAGAAGAGCTCGGGAACTTAGGTATATACGATTTTAAGCTTGATAAAAGTCAAATACATTTAATACAAATGGAAGACTTAAAAGATGACAATTTTGCCATAAACATATGGAACGGAAACGGCGATGTGTGGTGTATTACACCATATTGCCACATTTTAAAAACCACCGAACAAACCCTTGATATTTTGGCAAATCGCTCTGCCGATATACACAAACACGAACAAAATTCCGAAGTTGCCGAGTATAAAAAAATCAAACTCACACAAGCCTTAAAAAGCTTTGGCAATTTTAGCGGAAATAACAAATTGGAAGATGGCAGAAATGCTAATAGCGATTATCGTTATCCTCACGAATGGTTTGCAACTTGGGCTCTTGCTTCCGATTTGTTAAATAATGATGAAAATAAATTAACATTGTTGTACAAAAAAATCCAACTTCAAACACCATGGAAGATAAGTTTTAAAAATGCCGCACAAAAAATGGGGAAAGATTTGGATTTTGTTGCCAAAACCTTGAATATTGGCATCAAAGCAATAGAAAATATAGAAAATTTGCCTACCGGAACAGTTTTGATAAATTCACATAATCGATCTATTTAAAGTTTGAAAAACCATCTTATATTTTGCCTTGTAAAAGAGGAAAAATATGAGAAGAAAAAAACAAACACCATTAAAAAAATTTTTGCACAAACTGTGGCTGTTTTTAATCAGCAATGTCGGTGCTTTTATTATTGGCTTTTCAGCATTGTTTTTTGGTGTGTATCAATTTTATATCGACAGACCAATAATCAAATATGACACCTCATCAAGAAGCTTTATATCTTCGCAAAACGAAAATAATTTTAAAGTCACCGTTAATGATACCGAATATAAAGACCTTTATCAAACCAATGTAATTTTACAAAACACCGGCCAAGAAGCTCTTGCCGGCAGCGATGTATCCAGAATCGGCCACAATCCTATCAGAATCATTGTACCCGAAAGTGCACAAATGGTGCATTATACCATTGACAACACCCTAACCTCTCAATCGGTAAGTGCTAACTTAACCAAATATAAAAACTCTTTAGTAATCGGCTTTGATTTTTTAAATCCGCAAGACCAAATCGGAGTAAGCATTTTACACCAAAATCCGAACGATAATTTTGTGGTCAAAGGAAGCGCTATTGGAGTTAAACAGGTAAAACATGTTATAACCGACAAACAAATGCTCTACATTGCTGTTGGTTTAATGATTGGTATATATATTTTAACTATCATCTTAACTTTTTTTGATAAAAAAGGATACTTATAAAAATTTTACATTAAAACCAAGAAAAAGCAAAATAAGAGTTTTCATGACCTTGTATTTTGCACATCTCATATACATCATCCATACTTAATTCATCCAAACATTTTCTGCTACTATTACACCCTATAGTTCCATAATAATTAGTTTGAGGTGTATCAGAATTTGAAACCGTTAAATAATGTATTTGATCTTTGTAAGCCTTTGCTACATTAATCAAATTGACACATATATTAAACCAACTCTTTGTATTTTCAATATAATATCCAAAAGTAAAATTATGAGACGTTGGATGTACTGTACAACTCCTTAAAATAAGTGATGAATCAAAAACATCTATTATTTTTTCATTATTATCGTCATATTTAAAACCGTCAGGAATGGCATCAAATTTATTAAAAAATCTGGTTATATTTATGTTAAGCCCTTCTTCCGGTTTAAGATTAGATGTAAAATTAAGTGCAAATTGTAATATTAAGCTTAAACCTTGCATATGCTTATTGAGTTTATATTTTTCCATTGCTTTGGAGTAACCGGCAATACCGCCAACCGATAAAACTCCGATTATGGCTAACACTCCAAGCATCTCCACCATACTTCTTCCAAATTGTGCCACATCTAATCGGTGTTTTTTCGCTTGTGTACGCCTTTTGTACACGGCGCTCAAAAACTCCTTCTTATCTGCA
>JAFTYO010000012.1 GCA_017464685.1 Alphaproteobacteria bacterium | reverse complement strand
TTTCATATTGACCTCCAATTAGGTTTTTTGCGTCTTGGCAGACCGCAAAAGTTTAACCTAATTGGAGCGCTTTGACAATATCATCGCTATAAGCTTTTCTGAACCACGCGTCTAACGCGTGGTTTTCTGTATACAAAAAAGCAACCTACTGACAATGTTGGTAGGTTGCTTTTTTATAAGATTATTATTTACTTATTTTTTAAGGCGATTTCTAAAACTTCTTTAACTTCACTTACCGGTACAATTTTTAAGTTTTGTTTTACATTATCCGGAATTTCAGCCAAATCTTTTTCATTATCTTTGGGGATAATCACGGTTTTGATACCACCTCTTAAGGCTGATAAAAGTTTTTCTTTCAACCCGCCAATCGGGAGCACTCTGCCTTGCAATGTTATCTCACCGGTCATAGCAACATCTTTTCTAACCGGAGTTTTGGTAAACACCGAAACAAGTGTTGTAAACATTGCAATACCGGCAGATGGTCCGTCTTTGGGAGTTGCACCCTCAGGCACATGAATATGAACATCGGTCTTTTCAAACACATCAGGCTCAATACCTAAATCTTTTGAACGAGCTCTTACCACCGAATATGCCGTATCAATTGATTCTTTCATTACATCACCGAGTTTTCCGGTTTGCATCACTTTGCCTTTGCCGGGCATATCCACCGCTTCAATGAAGAGTATATCACCGCCGACTTCCGTCCACGCAAGACCGGTGGTAACACCGATATGGTCGGTTTCTTCGGCTTGTCCGAAATGATACTTTTTGATACCCAAATATTTTTCCAAGTTTTCGGCCGTAACTTCAATTTTTAGACACTTGTCTTTTGAAAGCAAAATTTCTTTTACGGCTTTTCGGGCAATGGCCGAAAGCTCTCTTTCCAAATTGCGTACACCGGCTTCACGAGTGTAATAGCGCACAATGTTGCGAACTGCCTCATCGGTGATTGAAAGCTCGGAACATTTAACCGCATTTTCACCAAAAATCTTAGGAATTAAATGTCGTTTGGCAATTTCGATTTTTTCATCTTCGGTATAACCCGACAAACGGATAATTTCCATTCTATCCAACAACGGTCTTGGCATATCAAGAGAGTTTGCGGTTGTAACAAACATTACATCGGACAAATCATAATCCACTTCCAAATAGTGATCATTAAAAGTAGAATTTTGCTCAGGGTCCAACACTTCCAAAAGCGCCGAGCTCGGGTCTCCTCTCCAATCATTGCCCAATTTATCAATTTCATCAAGTAAGAAAAGCGGATTTGATGTTCCGACTTTTTTCATACCCTGAACAATTTTTCCGGGCATTGAACCGATATATGTGCGTCTGTGTCCTCTAATTTCGGCTTCATCACGCATACCGCCCAACGAAGCTCTGACAAATTTTCTTCCCGTTGCTTTGGCAATGGATTGTCCCAAAGATGTTTTTCCAACCCCCGGAGGACCTACCAGACATAAAATCGGCCCTTTAATTTTATCGGCTCTTGAACGAACGGCCAAATATTCCACAATGCGCTCGGTTACCTTATCCAAACCATAGTGGTCGGCTTCCAAAATTTGAGTTGCTTTTTGCAAATCATTATTAACTTTGGAGTTTTTTTTCCACGGAATGTCCAACAACCAATCAAGATAATTGCGCACAACAGTGGCCTCTGAGCTCATTGCGCCCATGGTTTTTAACTTTCTTAATTCGGCCAAAGCCTTATCTTTGGCTTCTTTTGAAAGCTTAGTATTATTAATGCGTTTTTTTAAGGCCGAAATTTCATCTTCTTCATCACCGTCATTTAACTCTTTTTGAATGGCTTTCATTTGCTCGTTCAAATAATATTCTTTTTGGCTTTTTTCCATTTGTTGCTTAACACGATTTTTTATCTTGTTTTCAACTTCAATCATCGCCAATTCGGAATTCATAAATTCAAGCAGTTTTTCAAAACGGGAAGATAAATTTTCAGCTTCCAAAAGTTGTTGCTTTTCTTCTGTTTTTAAGGTTATGTGTGAAGCTATGGTATCTGCAAGTTTACTGTAATCTTCAATTTGACGAACGGCAACCATAACATCAGGAGAAAGTTTTCTTGAAATTTTTACATATTCTTCAAACAACGAAATAACCGACCGAGATAAAACTTCAATTTCCCGTTCATCCATAGAAATTTCAGGCAAAGGTTCTATCTGTGCCGAAATAAAATTTCCGTCATCAAAAAAACTGTTTACCTTAATGCGCTCAACACCCTCAATTAAGACCTTAACAGTGCCGTCAGGGAGTTTTAACATTTGCAATATATTGCCCAATGTTCCGACATTGTAAATGTCTTTTTCTTTTGGGTCTTCTATGGAAGCTTTTTTTTGGGTTACCAACACAACCTTACCGCCTATTTCGTTGACTTGTTGTAAGGCCTGAATAGATTTTTGACGTCCCACAAACAACGGCACAATCATTTTGGGGAACACAACCGTATCTCGTAAGGGCAACACCGGAATGACCTTATTTTGTTTATCTTCGCTATTTTCGGACATAATTTAAGATTTCTCCATATTGATTACTTTATCATAATATAGGAAATCTATAAACATTTGGCAAGAGTGACAATGCTAAATCTTTTTAATCCACAGACTTAAGTGTTAAAAGCTAATTAAGTTATTGCAGATTTAAAAAAAATGTTTATGATGTGCTTGTTAATAACTTGTAAAATTGAGCTCAGAAACGCATAATGTCTATATTTAATAAAATTACAAAATCTAAATTTGCCGTTAATGTCATAAGCCATGTTGCCTATTGGTATATCAGGCTCATAAAAGCCTCAACCAAATGGGATTTGCGTGGGGTTGAAACTTTTTATAACAACTTAGAAAAATACGGCAGTGTAATTTTTGTTGCATGGCACGGCAGAGCTCCGATGATACCTCCGTTTTGGGACAAACGAAAAAAACTAAAAGCTTTGGTTTCCCCTCATCGTGACGGACAATTAATTGCCGCTATTTTAAAAAAATTCGGTATCGGTAATATTGACGGCTCCACAAATGAAAATGCCAAAAGGGCTGCCGTTTCCATTATGAAAGAGCTAAAAAACGGTACCACAATTGCTATTATTCCCGATGGTCCGCGAGGTCCATCAATGACAATGTCTTTAAGCCCTGTATATTATGCTCAAAAAGCCGCCATTCCGGTTATCGGTGTAACTTACAGCATAAAAAATTCGGTTATAATTGAGCAAAGTTGGGATAAAATGCTTATACCAAAGCCTTTTAGCAAAGGTATTTGCGCCGTAACCGAACCTTTCTTAATTGATAAAAACACTTCAAAAGAAGAATTGGAAGAGTATCGCTTAAAAATTGAAAATACTCTTAACAACCTCACATGGCAAATTGACAAAGAGCTTGATATGCCGTACATTCCAAAAGGGACAACGCCTAAAAACAAACGCAAAAAAGTTAACTAAAACAAAAGGAACTAAATTGATGTTGATTAGAATCTATAATACATTGCTTCGTATTTTATATCCGCTTGTTATTAAGCCGTACATCGAAAAGCGAAAAAAAAATGGTAAAGAAGATATAAAACGTTTCAACGAAAGAATCGGTCGTCCGTCAAAACCTCGCCCCGAAGGTAAGCTTATTTGGATGCATGGAGCATCTGTCGGTGAATCTATTTCGATGTTACCGCTAATTCAAAAGTTGCTTGAGACATATTCCGATGCGCATATTATGGTAACAACGGGCACTACAACATCAGCTGAAATTATGGCAAAACGCTTACCGGAACGTGCATTTCATCAATATTTACCAATTGAAAATCCTACATTTGCAACCAGATTTATCAAACATTGGCGTCCTGACATTGCCTTGTGGTTTGAGTCCGAATTTTGGCCGTCAACACTTTCTTGTATCAAAAGAAAGAACATTCCGTTGATTTTGGTTAACGGCAGAATTTCCAATAAATCGTTCAAAAGATGGCAACAGTTTGAATTTGCCATTAAGGAAATTTTAGATTGCTTTACACTATGTTTGGGACAATCGGACCAAGATGAATATCGTTTAAGAGTTTTGGGTGCCAAAAACACTTTGTGCTTAGGTAACTTAAAATATGCCGGTCTTCCTTTGCCTGTCGATGAAGAAAAGAAAAAAGAAATAGCCGAACAAATTGGCAATCGTACCACTTGGCTTGTAAGCTCCACGCATGAAGATGAGGAGTTCAGAATCGGTAAATTCTTAAAAGATTTAGAAAAGAAAATTCCTAATGTATTAACCTTTATAGCTCCTCGTCACCCGCACAGAGGTATTGAAATTAAAGAAAGGTTGCAAAAGGAATTGGGCTTAAAAGTGGCTTTGCGTTCTGCCGGTGAAAAAATCACCAATGATACCAATGTATATATCGCTGATACAATTGGTGAGTTGGGTATCTGGTACGAACTTTTTGATTTGGTGTTTATCGGCGGATCACTTATCCCGCACGGGGGTCAAAACTTTATGGAACCATCTCGTTGCCGTGATGCGGTGATTGTCGGTCCGCATATGCATAACTTTACAGATGCCGTAAACAGAGCCAAAAAAGCAGACGGAGTTATTCAGGTAAATGATGTAATTGATTTGATGGCTATGGTTGAAAACCTGCTTACAAATCCGGAACTTTTAGATGCAAAACAGTCACTTGCCTATAACTGGGCTTATGGTGAAGCTAAAGTTTTAGACGGCATTGTTGAAAAAATTCAGTGCTATCTTGATTAAAAAAACAGGATTTAAAAATGAAAACGCCAACCTTTTGGAACAAAAAAAATATTCTTTATTACATTTTGTTACCGTTAGGTTGGCTTTATTTTTTTGCCACAACATTAAGAATTAAATTTAAAAAGCCTTATAAATCATGCCTACCGGTTATTTGTATCGGAAATTTGACTGCCGGCGGTACGGGAAAAACTCCGGTTTCGATTGCTATTGCACAGATGCTAAAAAAACACGGCAAAAATCCGTTTTTTATATCAAGAGGATACGGCGGGAAGTTAAAAGGTGTTGTCGCAAACAGGAAAATTCATACCCCTTATGATGTCGGTGATGAACCTTTATTGTTATCCGAAATTGCTCCCGTTTGTATCCATTTCGACAGAGCCAAAGCCTCCATACAAGCTTTTGACAGCGGTGCCGATATGCTCATAATGGACGACGGTTTTCAAAATCCAAGTTTACATAAAGACATTTCATTTTTGGTGTTTAACGGCAAATTCGGTATCGGCAACGGAGGAGTAATTCCCTCCGGTCCGTTGCGTGAAACTTTTACAAGCGGTATAAAAAGAGCCGATGCCCTTATTGTTATCGGTGATGATAAAACAAATTTAGCTAAAAAAACCGACTTGCCGGTGTTTTTTGCCGACATAACAGAAGATACGCCAAAAATTACAAACACAAAAGTGTATGCTTTTGCCGGTATCGGATATCCCGAAAAGCTTTATCAATCGCTTAAAAATCTCGGCTTGAGTGTTGTAAAAACAAAAGATTTCCCCGATCATCATTTTTATTCAAGAAATGAAATACAAAGCATCATTGATGAGGCAAAAAAAGAAAATCTGACTATTTTTACCACTTCTAAAGATTATGTTAAAATTCCCGCAGATTTGCAAGAACATATAAATGTACTTAACATCAAAATAAAATGGCGAGACGAAAGCGTATTAGAAACATTTTTAAAAAACAAATTAGAGATATAAACGACAAACCGATTAAAATTTTCTTTACTTGCCATTGTTTTTTTGTTGGGTTATTCGAGCCTTTCTTTTGAGCTGATTGTATTAAGACAATTGATTAATTTTGTCGGCTCTAATACCTTGATTACATCAATTGTAATTACATTTATTCTGATGTTTATGAGCCTTGGATATTATTGGGGGTCGGTCGTAAAGTTAAATAAGAACAGACTTCGCTCACTTATAACGAGAATGATTGTATCACTAAACATAATTTTCATATTTGCCTCATCTTACTATTTAATGGAAATTTATTTTATAGGTATGTATTTTCTTAATATAAAAGGTTTTTTAATTCCGGTAAGTGTTTATTGTTTAACATTTATTGCCGCCCCTTCTGTATTTATGGGCTTTATAACCTCATCTATCGGTAGAATTATACATCGGTATGACACAAATTATACCGGCAGATTTATGGCGGTTGACACATTCGGCAGTGTAGCAGGCTCTATCGGTACCACACTTATTTTGATGCCTTTTCTTTCGGTAAGTGCAACCATTATGGTTTTGGTCGGTTTAACATCTGCTTGTTTGTTGATTATATGCCACAGAAAAGAAAAACTGCCCTCGTTGATATTGCTTATTGTTTTTATAATTTTCTGCTACCTGCTAAACAATGAAAATTTAATAAATGGCACAAATTATTTAGTAAAAGACGATGCCGTTTCAAGACTTGAAATTGTCCCCGAAGATATTGTTGATAACAAAGCTCAATCTTTGTTGATGAAAATTAACGGCTCGCATTCATCAAAAATTTCCGCAGACAGTTCCTTGATATTTGACTACATAAAATTTATCAATGATAACTTTATCAAAACCATGAACGATGATAACATTTATGACATTTTGGTTTTGGGAGCCGGTGGTTTTACGGTTGGAATTGACGACACAAAAAATAATTATACATTTTTAGATGTTGAAAAAAATTTACGAACGATAACCGAAGAAAAGTTTTTACAAAAGCCGTTAAGCAAAAACAAAAAATTTGTTTACCAAGATGCGTATCTTTTTATGCTAACGATAAAAATAAATATGATTTGATTGTGGTTGATGTATACTCTTCCGTACAAAGCATTCCACTTAATTTTGTAACGGTTGATTTTTTTCAAATGGTAAAAGAGCATCTTAAAAATGGTGGTATTATGATTGCGAATATAATCACATCACCTGATTTTAAAAATAAATTTTCACAAAGATTAGATAACACTCTGCGAATCGTCTTCTTTAAGCATAATCTCAATCGTCAAGTTTTACAGTTTGGACAAGAATTATCAAATGTAGAATATGTTTACTATAATCTGCCGGCTGATAATGAAATTTATACCTTAAATAAAAGCTCGGCAATGTACGGGCAAGATAAATGATAAATAAAATTAATATTTTATCTTTGTATAAAATCTGCAATTGCGGTCATAACAATTGTTACATAATATATCAATATCACTAAAGGTTATGTTTTTAATGCAACTTACATCTTGAGTGCAAAATTTATCACCATAGTATTGGCCTTGTGTAGTATAGTTACTATTTTCATCAGATTTATCGGATAGGATTTTAAACAAATTGGCTGAATTTTCCTTTGCTACATTTATCAGATTTATACATATTTCTCGTCCTGTTTCATTTCCGGTAATGGAATATCCCATTCCGACCTCCTTATAGTGAGGATAAGTGATTAACCAAATATGATTATTAAAAATATCTTTTAAAAAACGGGTATCATATTCATGTAATCTAACATCATCAGGCAAAAGACCTGATTTATAAAATATTTCACTAATATCTACCGATTCTGTAGAATTATTATTGAAAGAAATAACTTTATCCGCATACATAAATAGAGTATTAACAAGAGAATTAAGCATAACTCTATGTTCGTTCATTTTATATTTCATCATCGCTTTGGAGTAACCGGCAATACCGCCGACCGATAAAACTCCGATTATGGCTAACACTCCAAGCATCTCCACCATACTTCTTCCAAATTGTGGTACATCTAATCGGTGTTTTTTCGCTTGTGTACGCCTTTTGTACACGGTGCTCAAAAACTCCTTCTTGTCTGCACCACACTTTGAAAGAACATAACGACCAAGTTCACAAATTTTTCTCATCAACTAACTCCTATAATATATT
>JAFTYO010000011.1 GCA_017464685.1 Alphaproteobacteria bacterium | reverse complement strand
CAGGCGGTGACGATAACACCGGCACAGGCGGTGACGATAACACCGGCACAGGTGGTGACGATAACACCGGCACAGGCGGTGACGATAACACCGGCACAGGCGGTGACGATAACACCGGCACAGGCGGTGATGATAACACCGGCACAGACGGTGAGGATAACACCGGCACAGACGGTGACGATAACACCGGCACAGGCGGTGATGATAACACCGGCACAGGCGGTGACGATAACACCGGCACAGGCGGTGATGATAACACCGGCACAGGCGGTGATGATAATTCTGGTAACAACAATGGCGACATATCTGGAGGAGATTCATCTTCAATTCAGTCAAATGCTCCCATAAAAGTATATCCGGAAGTTATGGCCGCTATAGCTTTACCAACTGCTGCTCTTACGCAGTCTGATGGTATGGTTGACAACATTATGCGTAATGTTGCAGGTCTATATTCGTTAAAAGTAAGACCAACAACCAATATATGGGCTGACACAGATTATATCAGTGCAAATACAAAAGCTCCTGTTGAAGTAGAATCAAAAGTTTGGGGATTGGAATCTGGTTTAGATTTACAAACTGATATATACAATAAATTAGGTGTGTTTGTTTCATATCGCCAAGGTACACATGACATAACCGGTAAAGGTGATAAATATTACTCTACAACATCATCAGAAATTGAAATAGACAGTTATCTTGCTGGTTTATATTACTATCATCACAAGAGAAACTTCTATACATTTGCAAACGTATATGGGGGTATACAACAAGCTGATATTACAACATCTGATGGAATATCATTTGATACCGATGGTATGGAATTTGGTGCTGGAATAGAATTTGGTTACACAATAGGCTTTGCAAATGATTTTGTATTGACCCCATCATTGGGTGTATCATATAAACATATTTCATATGATGACACGAATGACAACATTGCAGGCAAAGAATATTCTTTTGGTGATGTATCACAAGCTCAAGCTGAAGCAACGCTTAAGTTTAGCAAAGCTTACAACACAACAATAGGATTTGGTGAACTTTACGTTAAACCAGGTGTTGTACAAACATTTAATCTCGGCGATGATGTAAAAGTAACCGATATGAGCGAAATTGAAGCTATTGATGATATGACATTGGGTAGTGTTGAAATCGGTGCACAACACAATATCAATTCTAACTTCTCGCTCAATGCTTGGGGGACTTATACCTTTGGGTCTGATTACGACTCTACGGCCGCAGGCTTAGGTTTAAGATATAGTTGGTAAAATAGTGATGCCTAAAAACACACCCTACCGAAACAATCGATAGGGTGTGTCTTTGCAAAAAAACAAACACAATAGGTTTTATGTTATTTTATCTTGATTTTGCATCTTTAATATTCAAAAGCCATTTTTCTTTAGCAGCATTTTCATCTCGTTTACAAGTCATTACAACCACACTATGAGGCGCAATGTTATATGTTGAACCTTTTTCATATTCTGTATCATCAATTTCAGATGTTCTTTTTGAGGTATCAAACACCACTTTCCAACTTCCGATATGTGGAGGTTTAGGCAACTTAACCTGCAGTGAGCTTTCAACATTGCCTGATGTCATAACCAGAAAATCATCATCAAAGCGAGTGCCGTTTTTATCTTGTCCGTTTAAAACATAAGCTAAATATCTGTTATATTTAAAATCCCAATCGCATTGTCTCATTTGTTCGCCGTTGATATTTATCCATTCCCAAGAGGGATTGCCGTTGGGCATAATTTCATCGCTTGCTCCGTCAATATTGCTGAATATCGGGTGCTCTTGGCGAAATGCATTAAGCTTTCTTTCAAACAAATATCTTTCTTTTTGTTCTGCGCTCAAATCTTTCCATTTTAGCGGAAAAGGTTTTGCATAACCGTTATTATTTCCGTTTTGCGAACGCCACAACTCATCACCGCTTAAAGACAAAGGAACTCCTCTGGCAAGAGTATTCAATGCATGTGCAGATTTTGTTTTTGTAAGCCTAACTTCATCGTTTGCTGACGGACTATAATAGTTGTCATTGCTCCCATCCCGATTATTTTCGTTGTTGTCATAATTGTTTTTTTGCTGATATGTTGCCCAGTCATAGGCGGTGGCACCGTCGTGTTTGGTAAATACATTGATTTTTCTTTTGCTATCGGCTCCGGCCATAAAATATGCCAAACTGCCAACCTGTCCGTGTTCACCACGAATAAATTTTCTTAAACAATGCTCATGTTTATCATTCCATTCATAAATATCCTCCATTTGTCCCAAAAAATATCCGCCGACCGCACTCCAAGGTTCTCCGCTCATTTTGGCGCCCGTAAGTTCTGAAACCTCTCTGACAATTTGCATAAAATTACCATTGGAATTAAACTTTAAATTGTTATCTAAAGCACAATCACCGGCTAAATCAAATCTGAAAGCATCAACACCGCAAATATCACTAAAAAACATTAAGCTGTCTTTAATTATACGACCACCCTGTCCGCTGTTCGGGTTAAAACCGTTTCCGCAACCTGTGGTATCAACAAAGCTGTGGCCGTCATGAGGACTGAAACGATAATATGCATCAGGATCCAAGCCCTTATATGAGAGCAAAAATCTGTCGTTTTTAGATTCTCCGGTATGATTATAAACAACATCTAAACACACCTCAATGTTTTCTTTATGCATATCGTTGATAAACGCTAACAAATCATCAATTTTGCCATATCTGGGGTCAATGGCAAAATGATTTATCGGATTATATCCCCATTGGTCGGAAAGCCCTTTATTTTTTTCCAAATGCATATCCGCCATAGTCGGTGTTAAGGGCATCAGTTCAATTTGATTATAGCTTAAATCTTTAAAATATTCCGCCGACTGATTTAAAGCTGACAAAGTGCCTCGATTTGAGGGAACAACATCGGGTTTATCTGCCGAAAAATTGCCGACATGCAATTCATAAATGTGGGTTTTTGCCCAACTGTGATGCGGCTTTTTATACAGATACGGATATTTTTTTTCTAAATCGGCTTTGTCAAAAAACCTGACTATACTTTTGGGTGCTATTGTTACCGAATCATAATCGTTATTGCCAAACAAAATATATTTATCATTGGTCGAAATGTCATTTAAACTTCTGGTAACTTCAAGCGCATAAGGGTCAACAAGCAATTTGTTAGGATTAAAAAAACATCTTTTATCAGGATTATATTCGCCATATGTTCGATATCCGTATTTTTGCCCTTCTTTGATATCATTAAGCAAAACAGACCAGTTGCCGTTTTCAGATTTTGTAAGCTCAATTTTGGTTTCTGTTTGTTCATCATCTGAAAACAGACAAAGTTCAACTTTTTGTGCCTTAGGAGAACGTACACAAAACTCCGTTTGATTATTATTTTTACGAACACCTTGAAAATCTTTTATCATTTACTACCCTTTAGAAAATTAAACTTTCGTTTATTATACACAAATCCGACAAATCTTCAACCATAAATAATAAAAACAACCTTAAAATACAAAACAACGGCCATATTCAAGCGATACAGCCGTTGTTTTTTATAAAAATGTTTAATATTTAAATATCTCATTCTTTAAAAAATGTATTAGTTTTAGGGAAACCGAATGGAACAATTTTGCCAACTTGAGCCCTGTGACCCAGCCAACCCATCAAATCTTTTTCAACAGCCACTCCGCCTGAACGATTATATTCAAAGCCGTCTTCAGATTTAAAAATTTGAATGTCGGTCATTTCGCAATCTTTATATTTTTGTAAGCAAACACCTCTACCTCTTGCCATAGTCGGAATTTCCTCCACCTTAAACACCAAAAGTTTACGGTTTTGACCAACCACCGCAACCATATCTCCGACAATCGGTTTACAAAATGCAGTGTATTCTCCTTCAAGCAAATTCATAATTTTACGGCCATTTTTGGTTTGGGCAATGAGATGATTTTCATCAACAACAAATCCGTGTCCTGTGTTTGATGCAATGATATATTTCTGGTTTGGCACAAATACAAACATTGAACAGATGTTATCATTGTTGCTTAAATCTATCATCAATCTTAATGGTTGACCAAAACCTCTTCCGCTTGGAATATCACTGGCTTGAACGGTAAAAAACTTACCTGATGTATCAAGCAATATAATTTTATCGGTGGTTTGAGCATGAATTGCCAACTTTAAACTGTCATCATCTTTAAACTTAAACTCATCGGTTAAGCTGACATGACCTTTTAAGGCTCTAATCCAACCTTTTTGCGATAAAATCACCGTAATCGGCTCTTTTTCAACCAATGCTTCAATGGTGATTTCAACATCTGCGGGAGCTTCGGCAAACTCGGTTCTTCTTCTGCCTAAGGCCGTTTTCTTGCCGAATTTTTCTTTGATTTTTCTTATTTCATCAGCCAAGGCATTCCAACGCTTACTTTCATCTGATAAAAGTTCTTCAAGCTCTGCTTTCATAGTGCTTAATTCATCAAACTCCGATTTTATCTCGGTTTCTTCTAATTTGCGCAAGCTCCTTAATTTCATATTCAAAATTGCTTCGGCCTGATTATCGCTCAAATTAAATTTTTGCATCATAACCGCTTTTGCGTCATCTTCTTCTCTGATGATACGGATAATTTCATCTAAGTTTAAATATGCAATTAAGTATCCTGATAAAATTTCCAAACGAGCCAAAATTTTATCCAGTTTATATTGTGCCCTTCTTTTTAGCACAATATGTCGATGATTTAAAAATTCACGCAAAACTTCATATATGCTCATAACTCTGGGTACACCGTCAGAATCAAGAACATTCATATTCATATTAAACTTAGATTCCAATTCGGTTTGTTTGAACAAGTGCTCCATCAAAAGTGCAGCATCAACCGTTCGGTTTTTAGGCTCCAAGACAATGCGAACATCTTGCGCCGATTCATCTCTTACATCAGCCAAAAGCGGAACTTTTTTCTCGGTTAAAAGTTGAGCAATCTTTTCAATGAGTTTGGATTTTATAACCTGATACGGAATCTCGGTTACAACAATTTGATATTGTCCGTGTGAGAGTTCTTCTTTTTCCCACTTGGCTCTAATTCTAAAACTTCCTTTTCCTTGTTTGTAGGTTTCAACAATTGAAGAAAAATTGTCAACAATGACTCCGCCGGTGGGAAAATCAGGCCCTTTAATTTTGCGAACAAGCGCTTCATTGTCACAATCGGGCTTTTCAATCATATACAATAAAGCATCACAAACTTCGCTCAAATTGTGAGGTGGAATGTTTGTTGCCATACCAACCGCAATTCCTGATGAACCGTTACATAACAGATTTGGCACCACGGAAGGCATCACAACCGGCTCTTGTTCTTCACCGTCGTATGTATCAACAAAATCTACCGCATTTTCATTTAGACCTTCCATTAGAGCCATGGCAAATTCGGTAAGTCTGGCCTCGGTATAACGCATTGCGGCAGCACCGTCTCCGTCGATGTTACCAAAGTTGCCTTGACCGTCAACAAGCGGATATCTGACCGAAAAATCTTGTGCCAAGCGCACCATAGCTCCATAAACGGCACTATCACCATGCGGATGATATTTACCGATAACATCACCAACTACACGAGCACACTTTTTAAAACCATTTTTAGGATCTAAGTGAAGTTGACGCATTGCATATAACAACCTTCTGTGAACGGGTTTTAGACCGTCTCTGACATCAGGAAGTGAACGAGATACAATGGTTGACATAGCATAGGAAAGATATCTTTTGCTAAGTTCTTCTTTTAGGTAAACATCTTTTATTTTTTCTTCTAATTGAGCCATCTTATTTTTTCTATTCTTTCGGTAAATTCAAAATATTGAGCAAATTACCACGATTATTCGGAAATTTCAAGCTGTGGTTTTCAAAAAAGTTTTTATTTAAGAAAAATTCGGTCATTTTAAGCAAATCCGCCACTTCCGAGAGCTTCGGATTATAATTTTTATCCACAACATAATGCGGAAATCTAAATAATTTATCCCTATAAGGCACACCAACTTCATAACAAACGGCTTTTGAACTTTTAGGTGATACAAACTCTAAGTTTTGGCGTGTACCGGTTGCTGCGCATTCTGACAAATCGAGCCCGATACCTAAAAATTTGAGTAAATAAAACTCAAAAAAAGAATAAGCAACAAGCATTTGTTCAAAGGTTTTGCTATCCATAAATTGATTTATGTGAGGACTTAAAAAAACTAAATTTTCATTTTCAACCGCACTTATGTTCATCAGTTCACAAAAAGAACTTAAAAGAGCAAGTTTTTTTTGACAATTAAAAAAATTTACTGCATTTGCTTTTAAGAGCTCCACTCCCAAAAATTGAGGCATATTTTCTTCTAGCCTTGCATAAGCATTAAAGGATATTAAGTTGCCGAGTTGATGAACACCTAACTTTTTTTTGCTTAAACCACCTTTAACAAAGCCGGTGATTTTTCCGTATTCAGATGATAAAACCGTAACAATGGCAGATGTTTCACCATGTTTTAAAACTTTGATTATGTATCCTTCATCACTAAATTGCATATTCTACTCGCTGTTATATCAATAATAAATCATATTAAAACAATTTTTTTTCTTATACAAGCTTCTTTTCTTGTTAAAACTAACAGAAAAACGTTGTTATCTTTCTAAGATACTGATAAACTGTGCTTATAAATCAACTGAAAGGAATTATCATGAACAAAAAATTATGCATATCTGTATTGGCTTCATCACTTTTGTGCTCAAACGTTACAACGGCAAGCGAAATAAATTTACCTAAGCCTGACATTTCATCACCGTTGATGCAAATTATTGATACAAGAACAACCATCAGAAATATTTCTGCAAAACCTATAAGTCCGGAGACACTGAGTAATATTTTATGGTCTGCTTTTGGGACCAACTCACACAACACTCGAACAATTGCCACAGGTAAAAACGAACAAGATTTAAAAATTTTTGTTATTTGGGATAAAAAAGTTTGGCTTTATGATGGAATAAACAACAAACTCAATTTATATTCCGAAACGGACTTAATGCCTTATCTGGCAAAACAAGATTTTGTGAATATTGCTCCCGTTCATCTGATCTATGCCGGTGGTAAACACAATGCACAAGCTCACAGCGGTTCTTCTTATCAAAATGTATATTTATATGCTGCCGAACAAGGTTTAGCAACGGTTATTAGGGGATATTTTGATGCCGAAGGAGTAACAAAAGCCCTCAATCTACCTGAAAATGAAATTGTCACATATCACCAAGTAATCGGATATCCTGACAAATAGGAAGGAACTAGTATGGAAGATAGGCTCATTAACATAGAAATTGCAATTGCAAATTTGCAAAAAACCGTTGACGAACTTAATGAAGTTGTCGTTAAACAAGCTAACCTTATTGATAAATTATCAAAAGAAAATCGCTTGCTTGCGGTAATGATAAAAGACAATACGGTAAAACCGCTATCAGAAGAAACTCCTCCACCTCATTATTAAAAGGAAAACATCATGTGTGCCGAAATTTGTGTTCATAATGCCACTGTACTTAACGGCTTTTCTACCATGAAAAATTGTGCGGTTTTGATAAAGCAACATAAAATCATTGATGTGTTTAACGAAACCCGTTTTGTAAAAAAAACTTTTAAGCCTGACACCATTTTTATTGATGCCAAAGGGGCTTATGTTGCACCTGGGTTTATAGATTCTCACATTCATGGAATTGGCGGATATGGTACCGACGACTACTCAGAAGAATCTATTTTAAAAATGTCCGAACTTTTAACTGAATACGGCGTAACTTCATTTATTCCAACTTTATATTCGGCACCAAAAAACGAAATTATAAAAGGAATTAAAGCCATTGCTAAGGCTATGGGCAAAGAAAAAGGCGCAAAAATTTTGGGTATGCACCTTGAAGGGCCTTTCATATCTCCTGACCGTTTAGGTGTCCAATCGCCTGATTCATTAAGTCCGGTTGATATTGATTTGATGGAAGAACTCTGGCAGGCATCTGAGGGACACATCGTCAATATGACGGTTGCTCCCGAACTTAAAAATATGCGTGATTTGGCTCTATATTGCGTATCTAAAGGTATTGTTTTACAGGCCGGACACACCAATGCAACCTATGCTCAAATGGTTGAGGGTATGCAAGTTCGCATTTTTCATGTTACACATTTGTTTAATGCCATGAGCCGTATGCATCATCGAGACCCCGGAACGGTCGGCGCAGTGTTTATTCATCCGGAATTGTCATGCGAGGTGATTGCAGACGGAATCCATATCAACCCCGATATTATCAAATTTTTGCTTACTTGCAAATCTTTGGATAAAATTGTGTTGGTTACCGATGCGTTAAAACCCACCAAACAAAAGAAAAAGCCGCTTATTGCCAATGGCGAAGAAGTATATTTGGACAAGTGCTTTTACCGAAAATCTGATGATGTTATAGCCGGTTCGGCATTAACCATGATTGACAGTGTAAAAAACATTGTCTCTTACGGTTTTACGGTTGAACAAGCCGTACACATGGCCTCAACAAATCCGGCTCGCATTTTAAAACAATCTCATCTGGGGCTGATTGCCCCCGGTTACGATGCAGATATTGTCATTTTTAATAAAAACTTAAATATTTTGCATACAATAATAAAGGGTAACATTTATCATAAAGGAAAAAAACTATGCGTGTAATTATAAAACCTGACTATGACACCGTATCAAAATGGGTGGCGAACTATGTGGTGTATCGAATTAATAAATTTAAACCGACCAAAGACAAGCCTTTTGTTTTGGGGTTGCCAACCGGCTCAACTCCTTTGGGAATGTATAAAGAGCTTATCAAAATGTATAATGAACGTAAAGTTTCTTTTGAAAATGTCGTAACTTTTAATATGGACGAATATGTTGGTCTAAAACCGACTGATAAACAAAGCTATCGCTATTTTATGGAAGAAACCTTTTTCAAACACATCAATATCAAGCCGCAAAACATACATATGCTTGATGGCATGACCAAAGATTATGAAAAGGAATGTAAAAATTATGAAAAAGACATAAAAGAGGTGGGAGGAATTCATTTATTTATCGGTGGTATCGGTGCCGACGGACACATTGCGTTTAATGAGCCTTTTTCATCATTATCATCAAGGACACGGGTTAAAACTTTAACCGAAAGCACCATAAAAGCAAACTCTCGCTTTTTTGACAATGACATTTCAAAAGTACCGACCACCGCACTTACGGTCGGAGTTGCCACAATTTTAGATGCCAAGGAAGTCATCATCATTGCAACCGGAGAAAACAAAGCAACTGCCTTAAAACACGGAATTGAAGGCAGTATAAACCATATGTGGACAATTTCGGCTCTACAGATGCATCAACACGGTATCATCGTTTGTGATAAACCGGCCACCAAAGAACTTTCTGCCGATACGGTTGAATATTTTTTGGATATTGAAAAAAATAATTTCTAGAGATATATCAGTTTCATCCGTCCGCCGTTCAATCGGCGGTTTTTTTATTTTTGTACAATAACTTAATAATTTCATATAATTTATTTCCATAACATATGCAGTTGACAACTTGTACTGTCTACACATGAAGAACACAAATCTTCTATATCATTAAGTGTGATAGCAGATATACATTTTTTACTTGTTCCATTACAATAACCATTTCCATAGATATGTCCTTGGTAATGTATTGTATCAGTTCTTGAAGACTTTTCTAACAACCACAGCGAATCAGCATTTTCTTTAATGGTAAAAACTATATTTGTACATACATCAACCAAATCCAATCTTTTTTCAAAATTAAAGGTTATTCCGCCATAATCATTATTTGATTCTCTATTGTAATATGTTGTAATCTTAACATTAAAATAAATATCAACGATAGTAGAACCATTATATGTCATTCCATCAGGCAACAATCCCGCTTTATAAAATAATTCATTATAATATACTGTTTTCCCAATATCCGTAGATTTTAATTTGTCTTTTATATATAACATATTATTTATCAGACTATTAACAGCGACCGCATGTTGATTAAGCTTATGTTTTCTCATCGCTTTGGAGTAACCGGCAATACCGCCGACCGATAAAACTCCGATTATGGCTAACACTCCAAGCATCTCCACCATACTTCTTCCAAATTGTGCCACATCTAATCGGTGTTTTTTCGCTTGTGTACGCCTTTTGTACACGGTGCTCAAAAACTCCTTCTTGTCTGCACCACACTTTGAAAGAACATAACGACCAAGTTCACAAATTTTTCTCATCAACTAACTCCTATAATATATT
>JAFTYO010000010.1 GCA_017464685.1 Alphaproteobacteria bacterium | reverse complement strand
TCTGCACCACACTTTGAAAGAACATAACGACCAAGTTCACAAATTTTTCTCATCAACTAACTCCTATAATATATTTTGAGCTCATCATAAACCGTTTTTTTTTTTTGCAATTTATACGAGTCTTCTTTGTGGATATTTAGTCATCTTTGAGGTGTTAAAACATAATAATATAATTGTCACCGAAACACACCTATTCCACAGTTATTCCTGCGCCCGAGTGAAACGAGGAATAGACACCGCCACCTCATTTTTGATTTAAATTCACAAATAGACTCTTTTTACTTGCAAAAAAAAAAAACGGTTTATGATGCGACCTGAGAGGCTAATTTTTGACCTTTCAAGTACATTTAAACTTAATTTTTGTAAAGGATACAAATTATGAGAAAATATTTTCTTACTTCTGCTGTTGCTTTGATGATTTCAGGCACCGCAAATGCGGCTATCCAAGAAACTGCATATATGAGCATAGAAGCTAATGTAACAACAAGCTATAGCTTTAGCTGTACTGATTTAAATCTTGGAAATATCCAAATAGATTACAGAGCCGAATGTAATAGTTCTGAAGTTGATTGTGATCATACCGAGGTTATGTTTCAGGCAAACGGAGAAACAGAAACCACTTATGGTTTTGGAGTACATGTTTTAGGATATACTCCTGCTGATTGTAGCGAATCCCTAAATCCTGAAGGACTATCATTCAATGATGTACAGCTGTACAATGATTCTGAGGAAGGTGGCATCATACTGGAAAGTTTTAATGTAAATAGTAATGGTAAAGTTAGTTTCCGAGGAATTTTCAATACAGCAGTTGGCCATAACTTGTCAGGTAATTATGGAGCCAGCATAAGCGCACAACAGGTTATTGAATAGTAATCAAAAAGCCCTCCGATTTTCATTCAGAGGGCGGTATATTTCATCTAAAGATTTATTTTTTTCTTAAAAATGCCGGAATATCCAAGTTGTCCAATTCTTCATCAGTCGAAAATTTTATTTCTTCTGCATCATCGCTGAACTTTGGTGTCATAGGCTCTTGAGCGACAAATTGTTCTTTGCGGTTTTTACGAGCTCTTGACAAACCCAAAACTCTGTCAATAAAGTTAGGTTTCGAAACTTCAGGTTCAACAATCTCCTCTTCTTTAGTATTATTTTCTTCAAACAATAAGCTATCATTTTCCGGAAACAATACAGGCTCTTCTTCTACAGTATTGAGACTTGTATGCGGATTAAACACATCTTTATCATCTATCATAAAATCATCAAGTTCTTTTGTCAGATCAACATCTTCATTAATATCATCTTTTTCCGTTACTGATTTATTTATAATTGCATTAAATAATGCTGATGCTTGTGGAACTTCCGGAATAGACACAGACTTTTCAATCGCATCAAAATCTTCAAATTTAGAAAAATCTGTTTTCAACACATCATCAAAATCTTTCGTTTCTACCACTTGTGTTTCATCAATAGCAGTTTCAAAACTTACGGTTTCAGATGACACATAATCAACAATTTCCTCATCATCCGTTTTTTCAACCTCTGTGGTTTCTTCATTATCTAGCTGAACTGTTTCAACTGGTTTCGTTGCTGAAAATCTTTCCAAATTAGCATCAATATTCGCATTTTCATCCGACGTAACAACTTCATTTTCCACAGCAGGGGCATAACTTTCATTTATATACGATGAAACATCCGATTGTCTTGCAAATGATTTACTCGAAACTCTATTTTCAATTCCTGTCACTACAATTGAAACTCTGATTTTCCCTTCCAATGAATTATCATAACTGGAACCGAAAATAATGTTTGCATCATCATCAACTTCTTCTTTAATAATATTTGCAGCTTCATCAATTTCCATTAATGTAATATCATTACCGCCTGTTATATTGATTAAGACGCCTTTAGCTCCTTTCATTGAGCAATCATCTAAAAGCGGATTAGAAAGGGCTTGTTCGGCAGCCACACGAGCTCTATCTTCACCTTGAGCTTCACCTGTTCCCATAATGGCCTTTCCCTTATCTTCCATAATGCTTTTTATATCAGCAAAATCCAAATTAATGAGACCTGGCATCATCATCAAATCTGTAATTGAGCGCACACCTGAATATAACACATTATCAGCCATAACAAACGCTTCACCTAAAGTTGTATTTTTATCGGCGATTCTAAATAAATTTTGGTTCGGAATCACTATAATACTATCAACTTCATTGGTAAAACTAGACAAAGCCGCTTCAGCTGTTTCCATTCTTTTCTTACCTTCAAACGAAAATGGCTTAGTAACAACACCAACGGTTAAAATACCTTTTTCTTTTGCAATTTTTGCCACAACAGGAGCTGCTCCAGAACCCGTACCACCACCCATACCGGCAGTGATAAAGACCATATTTGCACCTTCTAACTCTTTTTCAATTTCGCTTCTTGCTTCTTCCGCCGCAAGTTTTCCAATTTCAGGTCTTGCTCCCGCACCTAAACCTTGCGTAATTTCAAGTCCTAATTGAATTTTTCTACTGGCATTAGAATGTGCCAAAGCCTGAGAATCGGTATTAGCAACAACAAAATCAACACCTTCTAAATTTTTTGCAATCATATTATTAACGGCATTACCACCGCCACCACCAACACCAATCACACTGATGCGCGGTTTTAAGTGAGTAATGGTTGTATCTGCTACTGCTAAATTTATGGACATTTTTAATAAGCTCCTATTATTACAAAGATTGTTCTATGCTATCAGAATACAAGAAATAAATTAAGTTTTAGTTACTAAACAATGTTTTATTACTTAATTTTAAAAATTTTGCTTAAACCAACTTACAATTTTACCTATACCACCAATTTCAATATTCGGACGAGAAATTACATTAAGAGGCTTTCTCTCTTTATAATTAATCGCAAACAACAACATTCCTAAAGCTGTAGAAAAAACAGGAGAATATAATTCTTTAGGAATATTTGGAATATTTCTGGCAACACCTAAACGAACTTGCTTATCTAAAATAAGTGCAGCAACATCTCTTATACCGGCAAGTAAAGAACATCCACCGGTTAAAATTACACGATGAGAACTGGCATCTTTTAAACCATGTTCCACAAGCTTTTTATTTATCATTTCAAAAATTTCTTCTACTCGCGGAGCAATAATATTTATCAAATCAGATTTATGTATTTGCTTAATATAATTATCATCTTCTTCACCTACAGGATAGACATTTATACTTTCACTTTCATCTTGACTGATTAGAAAAGCACATCCGTGACGTATTTTCAGATCTTCAGCGTGTAATGATGATGTAGTAAGCCCCCATGCAATATCATTTGTTATATTATTTCCACCTATCGGAATTGTAGAAAAATGTGTCGGATATCCGTTTTTGAAAGTAACAATACTGGTAGTCCCACCACCAATATCTACTAAAGTTGCTCCCAATTCTTTTTCATCATCAACCATACAAGACAACGCCGATGCATATGCAGAAAAAGTCTTTTCCGCAATTTCAAGATGAGCATTTTCAATTACGGCCGCCAAATTTTTATAAAGCATATCAGGATAAAATCCAAGCATTAAATCCAGACTTAAACTTTCACCATAAATATTTCGCGGATCTTTAACATTATCTCCGTCATCAACTCTATAATTAGTAGGTAAACAATGAACAAGCTCATTATCGGCAGCATTGATTTTTGAATTACTTTTACTGATAATTTTTTCAATATCATGTTCTGATATCGGGCGATTCTTATGCAATGATATTGTTGTTGAACGTACTAATGATCGTGTTTTATCTCCAGAGACATTAATAATCACCCTACTAATACGCTCATTAGCCATTTGCTCAGCCGTCTCAACCGCATTACAGATTGAAAGTGTAGCCTGATTGATATCGGTAATCACACCATTTTTAATTCCTTTGGAAGCATTATATCCATATCCGACAATCTCAATTTTTTTATCTCTTCCGCCAATATGGGCAATAACACAACTAACTTTAGATGAACCAATATCTAAAGTTGCTAATGTAGAAGGCTTTACAAAAGGACGATTCACACCCCATTCCCCGTTCTTTTTATTGTTTACTTTCTTCTGTATCACTAATCGTAACACTAACCTTATCTTTATATCTTAAATCTATGAAAGTTAATTTACGATTAAGAACCGCATATTGATTGTTTATTTTAACAAACTTTTCCCACGCTTCATCAACATTATCCTGAGGAAACTTAACCGTTACACCATTTTCAAAACTATCGAATATCAAATTCCAACGCCTTCCTGAAAACAATACTGCAGCAACGATTCGTTTATTTAATTCAGGGTTTCGTGAGGTAATTTTAAGTAACTGCGTTATATGTTCCGGCGCTTTATCGCCAGTAATAACCAATATCGGTTTATGTGCAACATATTCGGCATCAATTATCTCTCCATTAATATCCAATGGATAAAAAATTCCATTATTTTGCCATAAAGCCAGAACTTCCTTTTCATAAAGTTTAATTTGTAAAGTATTGGGAAAATATGTACGCTTAACATCAGCTTTTTCCACCCAAGGAAGCTCTTCTATCCGACGTTTTATTTCTTTTAAATCTGTATTTAATATATTATCAGTTCTATTCACATTAATTTTTTCGAGCAAATCTTTTTTTATTGTTTTTTCTCTTCCTTCAATAATTACATCATCAACATTAAACCCATATTCTGAACTTACCTTATAAAACTCATCAAATAACTGCGTGAGTTTTTTATTCACCAAACTATCTCTAATCGTAATAATAATCATACTTACGGACAATATAAGCAATAAAACAAAAACTAATCCCAATATTCTAAAAGGTACTTCAATCGGCTGACTAACCCGATTACGATATTGCAACGGTTTTTCATTTTTATTATTCAATGAATTTTTATGAATTTTTATTTTCATCTGTCGGAAATTCCCATTCTTTTAATTTCCCACTCTAAAGTTATTGAAGTTTCTTCTTTAACTTTCTTTATAATAGTCTCACCCAATTCTTCAACATCTTTAGCCGTTGCCGTACCTGTATTAATTAAAAAATTACAATGTTTTTCCGAAACCTTAGCACCACCTATTTTCAAATCTGCACACCCTGATTTTTTAATAAGTTCCCAAGCCTTCAATCCTTGAGGATTTTTAAATGTGGAACCGGCTGTCTTTTGATTATACGGTTGATTGTTAACACGATATTGCTTATGTTCATCCAAGATTTTTGCAATTTCTTCTGTCGGAGAATATTGCGTTTTCAATGTAATAGAAACGATAATCCAATCATCCGGAAACAGACTGCTACGATAGGACAGTTGCAAATCTTCAGGCATAATTTCTTTTACTTGACCTAACGAATTAACAATAGTTGCCGAAACCAAGACATCTTTTATACACTTACCGAAACAACCAGTATTAGTTTTTATTGAGCCACCTATACATCCGGGAATTGAGCATAAAAACTCTAATCCGCCCAATTGATTTTCCAAAAGCACTTTCTTAAGCTCAATATTTTTCAATCCTGCATAACAAGTAATAGTTTCGGAATGCAATTCAAGCCTTCTGAAAAATGGACTGTCAAGTTTGACGACAACTCCCAAAATTCCACCATCTCTTATCAATAAGTTTGACCCTCCTCCGATAAGACATACAGGAACATTATATGGTTTATTTCGCAAAAAATAACACAAATCATCTACATCTTGCGGTATAAACATAATCTCAGCCGGGCCACCTACTCCAAGCCATGTATGTTTACTTAAATTTACATCTCTTAGATATTTACCTCTAATTTTCGGTAACATATCAATCCAATCACTTGTATTATTTGTCGCAAACATAGTATTCCCTTTCTATAAATCTTTATCTTCGGCAGAAGAATTCTTTCGTGTAATTGCAAGCAACATTCCCATACAAACAGCTGAAGCCAACAAAGAAGAACCGCCATACGATACAAAAGGTAAGGTCATACCTTTTGTAGGCATAAGATGTAATGTTGAAGCCATATTAATTATACCTTGTAAACCAAATGATGCCGCCAATCCTGACGAAGCGTAGATAACAAAAAGATTATTATCTTTTAATGACAATATAAGTGCTCTTACAACTATTATACTAAATAACATTACCATAATAACACATAGCCATACCCCAAACTCTTCGCCGGCAACTGCAAAAATAAAATCGGTATGTGCATCAGGTAAATTTAATTTAACCACACCTTCTCCCGGTCCTTTACCAAGCAAGTTACCGCTTTCAAATGCTTTCAATGATTTTTCAACCTGATAAGGTAAATTATCATTAGAAGCCAAAGATGAAAAAAATGCTTGTACACGAGAATGAACATGATCAAAAGCAAAATATGCTCCCACACCTCCCAAACATGCCAAGAAAACCAATCCAGCAACAAACACCATGGGAAGTCCCGCCAAAAAAAGCTGAAATGCCCAAATAAATGACACTACTATTGTCATACCTACATCAGGCTGTAATAATAATATACATACCGTAAGCAAAAACAATCCTGCTGATAAGACACCCCCCGGAAATTCTTCAAATTTTTTGCTACCATCTAAAAGCCATGCTGACACGACAACAAAAGTAGGCTTAATAAATTCTGATGGTTGTAAAGAAAAACCAAATAGATTTATCCATCTGGAAGCACCTTTTGTTTCAAATCCGACAAACAAAGTTGCAAAAGTTAAAATAAAAGCCCCTACATAGCCTAAAACAGCCAATCGTCTTATAGTTTTTAGTCTTTGCATGGACAAGAAAAATATTACAAATAAAGATATGCAAATAAAAACAATTTGCCGTTTAATAAAATGATAATCACCAACATTAATTGTTCTTGCGACTGAAGGACTAGCTGAAAAAACTAAAAATGCACCTATAAAAATTATGGCACAAATAATACACAACGTAAACTTATCAACCGTCCACCACCAGTTTGCCAACACACTTTTATTTAATCTTGAAATTGAAAACACTTAAATCACCTACTTCAAAACCTGATAAGAGCTATAAAACCTGCAAGCGCCAGTACAAATCCTATAATCCAAAATCTGATAACAACTGTTGTTTCTCTCCATCCAAGCTGTTCAAAATGATGATGAATCGGCGCCATTCTAAAGAATCTCTTGCCGGTTTTTTTAAACCAAAACACCTGTATCATTACAGATAGTGTTTCCATAACAAAAACACCACCCACAACGGCAAGCAAAATTTCCTGCTTAAGCATTACCGCAACAGTACCCAAAATTGCTCCCAAAGATAAAGAGCCGGTATCCCCCATAAAAACCTTAGCTTTGGGAGCATTAAACCATAAAAACCCGAGACAAGATCCAACCAATGACGCACAAACAACACTTATCTCCGCACTTCTCGGAATATATACAAAAGAAAAAAATGAAGCTAAATCAGAACCTACAATATAAGCGATGATACAAAAGAAAATAAACGTCATAATCAACAACCCTGATGCCAAACCATCAAGGCCATCCGTTAAATTGACTGCATTTGATGTCCCCGATATAACAACAACAGCAAAAGGAATATATAACCAAGATAAATTTATCAATACCTTAAAATACGGAACAGAAAGTACAGTCGAAGATGCAGATGGAGTGGCCGCAGTGATAATAGTAACGGCAACAACCGCTGTCATAAATTGAACAAACAATTTTGCTTTTGCCGTTAGCGCATTTGGCGTTTGCTTAGTAACCTTAATATAATCATCAATAAAGCCCGCAATTGCAAAAACAACTAAAACCAACAAACTAACCCATACAAAATGATATGTAACGTTTGCAAACAATAGAATAGAAATAATTGACGTGCCTAATATAAGCAGTCCTCCCATTGTCGGAGTCCCTTGCTTTGTCACAATATGAGATTGAGGCCCGTCATCTCTTATCGGCTGACCATGTTGTTGAAATTTTTTTAATAAACAAATTGTGGTGTTTCCCAATAACAAAGACAAGACAACTGCTGTAAAAAAAGCCAAAAAGGCTCTCAACAAAACCGGAATCGCTATACTATTGAATATTAAAAACATATTTATTCCTCTTAAAAAAACAATTTTGAAATAATATAGCGCTAATATCTAAAATAAATCTTAATGAAAATTAAAACCGGATAATAAAATTTTATACTCTTTTATCCAGTCTTTAAAAAAACAATTCTTGACGGATTATTCAAATGTGCTATTGTTAGGATGTTTGCTTTAATTTAAGGAGATAGATTGTGTTTAGTGATAAAAAAGTTGTTATTTGGGATTTAGATAATACTTTATACCGAATAACTCCAGACTTTGCAGATAGACTAGATTTAGCAATGGCCGAAGCCTTAGTTCTTGATTTGGGTGTTAAAATGAGTGTTGAAGAATGCAAAGCTTTGGTCAAGCAATCATACAAAATATATCGTGATGGTGGTGAATATTTTTATCAGAATCACAACATTTCTCCTAAAGATTTATTCAAACACTACTTTAACAGAAAACCCGTACACTTAATTGAACCATATAAAGATCTGTCCGAAAAAATCAAAAAGATACCCTTTGATCAATATGTTTTTACGGCTAGCAACCGTATAGCCTCAGAAAAGATATTAAAACACATAGGTCTTTATGATATTTTCAAAGATAAATTTTATTCCGTTGAAGATTTTGGTGTTTATAAAAAAAATGAAAACTCTGAGGTTTATAAGAAATATTGTAATAAAATAGGATCTAACCCCAATGAATGTATTTTCGTTGACGATAGTTATTCCAATTTAGAATTCGCCAAAGAAATTGGTATGACAACCATCAGAATTTTTTATAGAGAAAATTCTGCGAAAGACAAACAATTTATTGACATGGCCTATAAAGGTGTAGAAAATTGTATTGATGCCTTAATTAAATGTAAGTAAAAACATTCATAATCTGTTTTTACAAATTTGAGTTTCATAATCATAATTTTTATCGTTGTCGAGTTTTGCCTGCTCTGCATCAGTTTCAGTTTTTATCTCTTCTAAAAGCTGATTCAAAACAGATAGATATTTTTGTTGCAATTCTCCTTGTGCTCTTTCTAAATCAATATCACTATTGGAACCAACAACTGCATTATTTCTAACAACTTCCAAAAAACGTTCTTTTATAATAGGCAGATAATATTCCAAAACACTTTGGTTAATTTGCTGATGTGTCTGCTCATGCCTTAAAACCAAATTATACATACAACTATCTTCAGAATAATCCCGAGCAATATATATCACCGGATCCTCACCTACACCCAAAAACAAATTTATAGTTGTCGGATAGACACACGTAATACCTGATAACAATGTTTGCTTTCTGATTTTAAAATTAAGCTTTAATTCATGTTCAAAAGTTGATAATCCATTTAAAAACTTACCTTTTCCGACTTTCCCACCATATTGATTAGCATGCATTCTGGTAATTGTTCGCCTACTTTTACTGTTATCATACCTTAAATTACCGAAAGATGTCGTAATAATAACTTCAGGTTCTCGCATATTGCGAAGACAAGCAACTGTTATATCATCTTTTGCCAAACAAAAAGATGAAAAAGATGTTAAAGTTATAAAAAAAACTATGTAAAAAACTTTTTTCATGTTATGATAGTAATATACAATTTATCAATTTAGAGTTAATAAAATGAAATTTTTTATCATAATGAGCTATTTTCTTATTTATACGTACTCAAGTGTTGCTCAAAACTATAATCAAGCACCTGCCTTTTTTATGCCACAACAAGAAATAAAACCTAAGCAAGAAAAATTACCGCCAATACAAAACACAAATCAAATCAATAATCAAATATACAGTACACCTGATGCACAATATGATGTAAAATATGTATTGGTAAATGGTGTTTATGTTCCAACTTTCACCAAAAGAAAAAAAATCATACAAGAAACCGAAAACACTGTAAACGATGAGCGTCCGAATATTAAAAGAAAAAACACAAAAACAAAATCAGCACAAAGCAACAATGCTGATGAGAAGCAAAATCAGCTTTCCGTGACAGAACAAAAGCCTACTGTTAATATTACCGCAAAAAAGGATATTACAGACCCAAATTTCCCACCACCTGAAGAAAAGCAAATTGAAAAAAAGACCGATACCCCATCAAAAGTAAAGTATGTGGAACTACCTTTTGAAACTACAATAGACAATAATTTACCACCATACAGAAATATTTTTGCTCAATATTTAAATGATACATTAACCTTTCAAAAAGAAAATATATTTCCGGAAAATGAGGCTTTATCACAAGCATTAAAAAAAGCCTCATCTGGTAAAGAAATAACCGTCTTTAAAGGTACCATAAAACCATCAATAAAATAAGTATAAACCTAATTAGGTAACAAGGGAGACCAAGCCGGATCTGAAGCTTCAGCCGGAGTGACAACTCTACGCTCATTATATCCGCTAATATCAATTGTATATAAATGAACGGGAGCATTTTTAAACCGTGTTCCTTGACCTTGTTTAGAATACATTAAAACACGTCCATTTGGCGACCAAGTTTGTCCCTCCACCAGATATCCGCTTGTAAGTAATCTTTCTCCACTCCCATCAGGATACATAACCCCAATATAAAACTGCCCACCTGTAATTTTAGTAAAAGCAATATAATCTCCTCTTGGTGACCACACCGGTTTTGCATAACTTCCGTTACCAAAGCTTATACGTTCTACATTGGAACCATCAGAATCCATAATATATAATTGTTGTTTACCACCTCTATCAGATTCGAAAACAATTTTTTTACCATCAGGGGAATAACTTGGTGACGTATCAATTGCGGGATGTTTAGTCAGTTGGCGGCTTGATTTTCTGACTAAATCCATTTCATAAATTTCAGTATTTCCGTTTGAGGCAAATGATAATAAAACTTTCGAACTATCAGGAGAAAACACCGGTGCAAAAGTCATACCCGGAAAATTACCCAAAATTTCTTGTTTACCTGTTTCTACATCCATAATATACACTCTAGGTGCTGAGCCGGAAAATGATAAATAAGCAACTTTTTGTAAATTAGGAGAAAACTTAGGTGTTAATGCCATGGTAGCACCCGAAGTTAAAAATTTATGATTTTCTCCATCCTGATCCATGATTGCCAAGCGTTTAACCCTTTTTGTTGCGGGGCCACTCTCAGATATATAAACAATACGTGTATCAAAATACCCTTTTTCACCTGTTAAACGTTCATAAATATCATCGGCAATTACGTGAGCAATACGTCGCCAATTATCTTTTGATGTTGTATATGACTGTCCATGAAGTTGCGCCTCGGAAACAATATCCCAAAGCCTGAATTCAACTTTAAGTTTGCCATCCGGATTTTCATTTACCGAGCTTTGAACAAGAGCATGCGAATTTATGGCTTGCCAATCAGTAAATATAGGCTTCTGATTAATTGACGTCAAATCCTCAATATAACTGTTTTCATCAATAATACGAAACAACCCGATTCTATCCAGATCTGCAACAATAACATCTCGTATTTTATCAGCATATGTACCGAACCACTGTGAGCTTTTAGTATTATCAATCATTTCAGGAAACGCAATCGGCATAGGCTCTCTGGTTGCACCAACAACATCAATTTCAAGCTCAGCATAAGCCGGAGCCGTCAGCAAACACAAAATTGCTACTATCAGATTTTTAACTTTCATATCAACACCTTAAATTTTAAAACACAATTTGCATTATGTTATAGTAATATTATTAAAATTCAATTAGCAAAAAGTTTATTTTTTATGGTAAAATATCAATAACCGTTCCGACACGAGTATAACTCCAAATTTTTTCAATTTCCTCATTAGTTACGGCAATACAACCTTGTGTCCAGTCTTTGCCTTTAAGTATTAAATCTCCGAGCCAAACCGGTATAGCATTAGGATAACCATGAATCATAATATCACCACCCGGATTAAGTTGTTTTTTTCGAGCATTTAAAACATCTTGCTTATCCGGATACGAAATTTTAAGCGATAAATGATATTTGCTCTTATGGTTTTTTGCTACAATTGCATACCTACCCTCAGGAGTTTTTCCGTCACCTTGTTCTTCTTTATCACCAATCGGATTAAAGCCCAAACCGATATCATATACGGCAACAATATTATTTTTTACAAACAATGTCATTTTTCTGATGGCTTTTTCTACCACAATTCGATCAACAACGGTTGATTGGTCCTCAGGTAAAGCAAATTTAGGAAAATAATACGAAGCAACCCACCAACCCAACAAAGCATCAATGGCAAAGAATATGGCTACAACGGTGTATAAAACTTTATTTTTTTTCATATCTGGCAACCTTTAGGATGACCCCATCTTCAACACCGACAACCATCACTTTATCACCTTTTTTCAAATCATCATCTTCAGTTTGCACCAACCAAAACGAATCACCAACTTTAGCTTTGGCTCTGCCGTCAACCACATCTTGACTGAGGTTATAAACCTTACCGATATGAGCCCCTGCCATATCATTTAAGTATTTGTTTTTATCAGATGTCCTTTTCAAAATTTTAGCATAGGCCCACCAACCGACAGCCGAATAAACAGCGCCCAAAAGTGCAAATATCACACAAGTTTCGATGGGAGTAAATGTGGTAAAATGAACCAAAATACCCATTGTAAACGAAGCAAGACCAAACCATAACAAATATACCCCCGGAATAAACAATTCAGATATGGCAAAAACAAGTCCGATTGTAAACCAAGCCAAATAGTCAAGTTCCGTAATCCAATTAAAAAGTTCCATAACCGACCTCTACTGTTTTTTATCCATAACTTCTTTGGCAATTTCAGCTATACCTGCCAATGCTCCGGCCACATTGGTCGTATCGGTCGGAAGCATCAAAAGTTTTTGGTTAGGAGATGTAACAATGCCTTGCAAAGCCTCAATATATTTTTGACCCAAAAAGTAGTTAAGGGCTTGCGGATTGCCTTCTTTAATGGCATCTGATACCATTTTTGTTGCCTGAGCCTCAGCTTGTGCCAAGCGCTCTCTGGCCTCAGCTTCCCTAAATGATGCTTCTTTTTGAGCTTCTGCCACCAAAATAGCCGATTGTTTTTGTGCTTCGGCCGCCAAAATTGCAGCTTGTTTTTCACCTTCTGCTTTTAAGATTTCCGACTGTCTGATACCTTCAGCCTCTAAAATGTTGGCACGTTTATCTCGTTCAGCTTTCATTTGACGAGCCATGGAATCCACTAAATCTGCCGGCGGAGTAATGTCTTTGATTTCAACACGAGTAACCTTTACACCCCACGGAACGGTAGCCTCATCAACAACCGATAAAAGTTTGTGATTGATATCATCTCTTTGTGAGAGAAGTTCATCAATTTCCATTGAGCCGATAACCGTTCTGATATTGGTCATTATAAGGTTTAAGATTGCAGAGGTTAAGTTACTAACCTGATATGCGGCATTTGCCGTATTTTGAATTTGATAAAACAACACTCCGTCAACTCTGACCATTGCGTTGTCTTTGGTAATAACATCTTGTGAGGGCACATCTAAAACCTGCTCCATACGACTGACTTTTGCCCCGATTTTTTCAATTATCGGAATGGTAATATTAAGCCCCGGAGATAATGTTCTGGTATATTTTCCCAAAGTTTCAACCGTCCACTCATATCCTTGAGGAACAATCCTGACTGATGATGCAAGTGCAATAAAACAAAAAACAACTAAAATTAAAGCAAATTCCATAACTTATCTCCTTAATAAATAATTTTAATTATTTGCATTTAAGCATATTTACTGTAATTAGCAACAAAAACATACAAGTTTTAAACATCAAATATCACAACCTGAAGTTTATCATCATTAAAAATGCAATTTTTCCTTGACATATGAGGTTTTATGAGATATATGCAACCTTGTAAGGGCTGCGCGGCCTTTACTGGGAGTTAAAGGCCCATCTGCACAAGTGACTTGTCTTTTTCAGACAGGAATATTTAGCGCCTTCAGCCGTTGGCTGGAAGGTGCGATATAAGGGCTTTTCAGTCACGAAATAGCACTCTGCGCTTGTGCACAGTCTTTAACTTCCAGTCGCTTTTTGCGGCTTTTTTTGTTGTAATCGGCGACTGGCGCAAAATGTAACAATTTTTGTTGCATTTCGGACTAAAACAGTGTAAAAGGCTACAAAAGATGAATTCTTTACTTCCTAAATAAAGAGTTTACTCGCTATACACTGTTACACACTTGACCGGTCGACATCACCTTTAATTACAGATGTTTCCGGCGGATAGCCTGTTTTTACGGGTGGTGTCAGTTCTTTTATGAACTGAGCATTGGTTAGTGTGTAACAATGTTTAGGAGCACCACCCACTTCTTTATATTAAGTAATAAGATTTTTTAGCCTTGTGTTATTCAGTTTTTAATTTTACGAAAGGCAAAAAATGATTCAAGAAAAACCAAATTCCGTAGATATTTATGTCGGTAATCGTGTAAGATTAAGAAGACAACAACTACAATACTCACAACAATTTTTAGCTCGTAAACTTGGCTTAACCTTTCAACAACTTCAAAAATATGAAAAAGCATCAAACAGAATAAGTGCAAGTCGATTATTTGATATGTCGCTTGCTTTAGATGTCAATATGAATTACTTTTTTGAAAATATGCCAAAAAGTATCCGAAAACAGAGCCATATGGGAAAAACACTTCCGAATATTGAATATGAAATAATGGAAAAAGTTCATAATGAAAATCCGATAGATTCTAACAAAAGTATCAAACTATTGAACGCATTTTACAAGATATCCAATCGAAAACTCGCCGATATGTTATATTTTTTAATCTTAAAACTGGCAAAGTGCAAAACTTATTTTCCGGAAAATAAGCAAAAATAAAAAATCATTTACTTTTGCAAAATTTCGGCTACAATGTAGGAAGTTTTTATATAATTGTGTCACCTAAAAAATTTTATTATCATGAAAAAGTTTATTATTTTTATGTTGCTTGTGATAACAAGTATCAGTTTCACAAGTTGCAGTTGGTTTGACGACCCTGCAAATGTCAAAAAAGTCGGCACCGGATACATCAAGAACGATTCCGGAATTTTGTTGGTAGAAATTGAGGGTACAAAATATGCGCCTCGACTCGTTTATACCAACTCATCTACTCGTGACGGCAAAACCGAAATGGAACCAATCGCAGGTATGGAAGTGACGGTGTTTTACATAGAGGGATATCGTGAACCTCAGTTTATAGCCGGAAACAGAAGCAAAGACTATCTGGAAGAATATTTTACCAAAAACTATACTTTTGCAGTTATTGTTGGTATAGTCCTTTTGATTCTGCTCTTATGTGCTTTTTTTGATGAGCCACCTAAAAGGAGAATTGTTCACGCTGACTAGATTTTAAAACCGCTTCTTTTTTGAACCTCCCAACTTTTGGGATATAGTTCAATAAGATGCGGTTTTTTCTTATCCCATACTTTACCACATGCCATTATACGGTCAATCAATTTTGATTTAAATTCCTTTGAGAAACTCTTTTTACTTGCAAACTTTATACAAAATATTTAATATGACACTGTCGCCGATTGGCAATGGTGTCTAAACAACATCTTCAAGTAATAACTCCTTGTTAAGGGGAGTGGAGGATATAAGGCATTGTGCTCGAATAACTCTGACTGTACTTGAACAGTTGTTTAGCTCCCCGCTTTGATTTTTCTCAAGGCGGTTTTGTTTTAACTATAAAAACGGAGCTAAAAAATATGGGAAAAACTAAACCTACCGAATGCTTTGAAAGGGAATATTCTCAAAGCCTTAGTATCAGAAGAAATTATCGTAAAAAACTAATTCAAAGTGTCGCAAGACAAATCTACCGAATAAGTATGGAAGAAAAAATAAGCCTGCAGAAATTAAGCGAGATGGCAAACATATCAGAACTCACCCTCAATCAATGGATTGTCGGCAAAGGTAATTTGCATTTGGATAATTTGTGTAAAATCTGTTTAAGGTTTAATAAGCGACTTATTATCAGCATAAAAGATATTGATGATTTGTGATTTTTAAATAATCGGAAGATACCCTGAATTTTTTGCTAACGCAAAAAATAGGCATGATATTTATTTATTTCAAAAAAGATAAAGTCACCGCTCCTAGTGAAGCAAGGTCAAGCGGTCTTCCGATTATAAAAAATGATGTTTTCTATTTACAAAAAAACTCATGAGTAAAATGCATAGGGCTCGTACAAAAAACCCCGAAATTGATAAATCAATTTTGGGGAATTAAATTTTTTTACTCCGATAGAGCCTCAAGAAACTGTCGATAGATATTTTCCCATTTTGAGAAATACCTTTCCTCGCTTCCGGTAAGGGCATACGGAGGTCTGTTCAGAGCAATCATATGGTTGAAATAAGCCCTAAGGTAATCGATTTGGTTTTCATCATACCTAGGCAAAATTTCAGTCTTAAAGTGCTCAATCTGTTTATCATCAGTTTCCTCCAATGATTTCGGTAACAGGGAAACGATGTCTTCAAACAGCGACTCTCCGGCTTTTCTTTTTTCTTCAAGTGAAACTAAGCCTAAAAAAAGTTTTAAATACCCAAAAATTTTCATAATTAATAGCTTTATGCGAACATACTATACCACAGTAGATATCTATATCAATAGTTAAATACGAGATTTTATTGGCGCGCCCTAGACGATTAGGCACTCCCGCTAAAGCGGGTCCTCCTCGCGTCGTAAGCTTCAAACTTCGCATTTCGCGTAAGCTATTCTCTAAGCTCAATGCTCGTTTTCACCAACTATCCGCTCCGAACAACGTTCGAACCGACAAGGACTACGCCAAAAAAAACTCCGCCTGAAGCGGAGTTTTTTTACATTGGCGCGCCCTAGACGATTCGAACGTCTGACCCACAGCTTAGAAGGCTGTTGCTCTATCCTGCTGAGCTAAGGGCGCCTAAAAAGAACTTACTTGATGCTTTTTACATATTTTATCGCTCTTGTCAATACTATTTATAATTTTTTTGTTCTTTTTTTTCATTGCGCATTTTTGCATTACGTTTTTTTATAGTTTTAGCTTTTTCTACCGAAAAACCAAACTTACCTATTTGTCGTCCTAATGTATAGTAAAACCCATGTGCATATGCCAAGAGTCCTGCTTTTTCTAAACTTAAAGCACCTTTTTCATTTAAATATCTATCATCAATATTTACAGCCAAAACTTTGGCTAAAAACATATCATGTGTACCATATTTTTTTATTTCCAAAACTTCACATTCTAATGAAATAGGAGCTTCTTGAATTTGCGGAGCTTTAACTTTTGAGCATATTGACGCTGTTATGTTACAAGCCTCAAATTTATTAACATTACGCCCTGATTTAACACCACAAAAATCTGTAACTTTAGCTAATGCAACATTAGGAATGTTTATTACAAATTCTTTATTTTTAGAAATGATTTCATATGAATATCTGGAGGGTCTGATTGAAACATAAGTCAGAACCGGTTCCGAGCATATTATTCCGGTCCATGCAGCTGTCATAACATTTGGTTTATCAATCGTACCGCAAGAAATAAGTGCCGGAGGAACAGGTGCCAACAATGTACCGGCAGGCCATGTAATTTTAGTCATATAAATTCTCCATATCAAAAAATATATATCTCAGTGATACAGATATTTTTTTATTATTCAAGTAATTTTAATATTTCGCAGACAAGATTATTTTCAAGTCGATAATAAATTGTTTGAGCAACACGTCTGGTTTTAACAATATCAGTATTACGCAACACGGCCAAATGTTGAGATAATGCTGATTGACTAAGTTCCAACATCTTTTCCAATTGTCCAACACTCAGCTCATGCTTATTTAGTAATGTTAAAATTTTGAGACGATTATAATTAGCCAAAGCTTTCAGTGTTAATGCATGTTTTTGTGTATTATTTTTCATAACTCCTCCTTTTATATATTTTGAATTTATCATAAAAATACTTGAAATCCAGAGGATATAAAGCAAAATGATATATATACTTCAAGTTAAAAAATAAGTTTACACTTTGTAACTAAGTGTTGATATTATAAAACAAATAAAGTAATCTTGGATTAAATTTGGGAGAATAAAATGAAATTAAATACTGAAAATTTGAGCTTTGAAAACGCTTTGGAACAGCTTGAAGCCATCGTTAAAGATTTAGAAAGCGGACGTATTAAACTTGATGATGCCGTCGATATTTATGAAAAAGCAGTTGCCTTAAAAAAATTATGTGAAGAAAAATTAAAAGCAGCTCAACTAAAAATTGAAAAAATTGAAACTACCGGTTCTACAGAACCGACCCTTACACTTTTGGATAAAATTGAAGAATAATGAATAACATACTTAATCAAATAAAATCTTACTGCAATGACTTTAATTCACGACTTGCTCCTTTTTTTGAAAAAGTTGAAGGACAAGAAAGACGTGTGGTTGAAGCCATGGAATACAGTGTTACTAACGGAGGAAAAAGACTCCGTCCGTTTTTAGTTTCTGAATGTGCAAAACTTTTTGATATAGATTTTAATTGTAGTTTTACAGCTGCAATATCTCTTGAAATGTTACACTCCTACTCTTTAATTCATGATGACTTACCGGCAATGGATAATGATGATTTAAGACGAGGAAAACCTACCTGTCACAAGCAGTTTGATGAAGCCACTGCAATTTTAGCCGGTGATGGCTTATTAACATTTGCTTTCGAAGTTTTAGCAAAATCGGATTATGAAGATAAAACTAAGATTGAATTGATAAAAATGTTATCTATTGCATCAGGAGCCGTAAATGGTATGATTGCAGGGCAAATGCTCGACTTATCTGCCGAAAAAATGCACAATATTCAAAATCCTGAAAATATCATTAAACGCATTGAAGAAATGAAGACCGGATGCCTCATAAAATATGCCTGTCAAGCCGGAGGCATTATTGGGCAAGCCAGTGAAAAACAAATGCAAATTTTATCCGATTATTCTCGTAAAATCGGAATAGCTTTTCAAATTGCAGATGATATATTAGATGCAACTGGTTCTCAAGAAATTGTCGGCAAAACTCTCAAAAAAGATAAAAATCAAAATAAACTTACTTTTGTTTCCTGTTATGGTGTAGATGAAGCCCGAACTATGGCCAAAAGGCTCATCCATGAAGCAAAAGAAATTATCGGTTTATTTGGAGAAAAATCTCATACATTACAAGATTTAGCGGATTTTATAATAAATAGAGATCATTAAATTTTTTGTTACATTTTTGTTACAAATATATTGCATTGAATCATAATTTGTGATATATTAGGTATATAATATAATTATGACGAAAGGAGGCAATACTATGCTGACAATGCAAAATAAAACTCAAGGTCAACAGTTTTTGGAAGTATTAAGTGCGGCCAAAGACAGTAAAGAAAAAATGTTTACTCTCCTTCGTTCAACTTTAGAAAAAGTAAATCCTTTCCCTACCGAAAAAGTCAATTTTCAAACCACAATAAAACAAATTACCGACATGGAAAGTATAGCTTCTATGCGCGCCGCTAAAGCCAATTTTAACGCAAGTCATGGAGCATATATGTTTACCGAAGACTACATTTATCTGACAGCCAAAGCATACAAAGATCAAGGTATGGGGAACATAACCGATTTTAAGCGTGACTTTAATGTGTTTACTTCAGAAAAAATCAATATAATAAGTAAAGATAAACAATATACCCAATAAAAAATTCTGATTTTCTGTTTTTTCAATAAAAAATCTCCGATTTGAGTACCACCGGAGATTAGAAAAATCTTGCAAAGAGTTCAGATTAACCCTGACGACATTTTAACTTAGGGTTCTTTTTGTTAATTACATAAACACGACCCTTACGACGTACAATTTGACAGTCTTTATCACGAACTTTTTTAGATCTCAAAGAGCTATAGCATTTCATTTTTTTTATTCCTTTACAAATTAGTTGAGCGCAACTTATGCTAATTTAAACCAATTGTCAACCTAAATTTTGTGTTTATTTGATTTTTTTTAATATTAATTGCTTTTTTACTTCTTATGTGTATAATCGGCTTTTGTAAGATATTAGATTTTATGCGGAGATAATATGAAAAAAACACTTTTGATTTTTTTTGCTTTTTTTATGTGTATAAATGGTGCTGAGGCACAAAAGATCAGTTACATTGAAGAAATGCAAGCATTAGGAGCTGTTGCCGGACAAGGTTTGGCTTGTGAAGCATCAAAATATGACACATATGAGATGCTCGCAAGAGCGATTCTTATTTCTAAAGCAAAATCAGATGTAGATCAACTTACCGGTATGAATGCTTATAATGAATATAAAGCAAATGCTTTCATTTCAAAAATTCGTGACGGTTTTTACAATTGTCGTACAATTGCTGCAGATTTTGACAAGCAACAAATTTTCAAAATGGTTTTATATGGTGACGGCACAATCAAAATGCCTGACGGCACAATTGTAACCCCTCGCAATGCTTATGACCCTACACTCGTTTATCAAAAAGAGATCAATGCCCGTCAAAAATATATGGATATGTATCATAAACAAGTGCAAAAATCACAAAATGACCCCGCATTTAAAAAAGCTTTGCGTGAATATCAATTAAGAGAAAGTTTTTAGTTTTAATTTATTTTTTAGGAGTATTTGCTGATGGCTTCATATCAGTATGTGTTTGTAATGCAAAATTTAACCAAAGTATTCCCCGGCGGAAAAGAACTGTTTAAGGGAATTACCTTATCGTTTTTACCGGGGGCAAAAATCGGTGTGTTAGGTGTTAACGGTGCCGGTAAGTCAACCCTTCTTAAAATTATGGCAGGAAAAGACAAAGAGTTTAACGGCGAAGCTTGGGCGGCAGATGGTGTAAAAGTCGGATACTTAGAACAAGAACCGCAACTTGATCCAAACAAAAATGTTATGGAAAATGTGATGGACGGACTTGGCGAAGTTAGAGACTTGCTTAAAGAGTTTGAAGAAGTTTCTGCCAAATTTGCCGAACCGATGTCAGATGAAGAAATGAATGAACTCATTGAAAAACAAGCAGAGCTTCAAGAAAAAATTGATGCTTGCAACGGGTGGGACTTTGAACGCACCATTCAAATTGCAATGGACGCACTTCGTTGTCCGCCGGCCGATGCCGATGTCAAAAAACTTTCAGGCGGTGAAAAACGCCGTATTGCTTTATGCCGTTTGCTTTTGCAAAAACCCGATATGCTCTTGCTTGATGAACCTACAAACCATCTTGATGCCGAATCGGTTGCGTGGCTTGAACAACACTTAAAAGAATATAAAGGTACGGTTGTAATGGTAACTCACGACCGCTATTTCTTGGACAATGTTACCGGTTGGATTTTAGAGATTGACCGTGGACAAGGTATACCTTACGAGGGCAACTATTCTTCTTGGCTTGAGCAAAAACAAAAGCGCTTAGAACAAGAGCAAAGAGAAGAAACTGCTCGCCAAAAAACTTTGGCTAATGAACTTGAGTGGATTCAGAAAAACCCCAAAGCTCGTCAGGCAAAATCTAAGGCTCGTATCAATGCTTATGATGAATTACTTTCACAAGCCACAAAAGATAAAATCACTCATGCCTATATCAACATTCCGATGACTGACAGACTTGGCGATTTGGTGATTGAAGCAAACAATATCAGCAAATCTTTCGGTGACAGAGTATTAATTGATAACTTATCATTTAAAATTCCCAAAGGCGCAATTGTCGGTATTATCGGTCCGAACGGTGCCGGTAAAACCACATTGTTCAAGATGATAACCGGACAAGAAAATCCCGATTCCGGTGAAATCAGACTGGGTGACACGGTGGATTTAGGCTATGTTGACCAAAGCCGAGATGAACTTGACGCAAACAAAAATGTTTGGGAAGAAATTTCTGACGGCTTGGATATTATTGAACTCGGCAAAAAACAAATGCCGTCTCGAGCATATGTCGGACAGTTTAATTTTAAGGGCTCAGACCAACAGAAAAAAGTGGGACAACTTTCAGGAGGTGAAAGAAATCGAGTACACTTGGCAAAAATGCTTAAAAAAGGTGCCAATGTTATCTTGCTCGATGAACCTACAAATGATTTAGATGTGGATACACTTCGCTCATTGGAAGAAGGTATTATGAACTACCCCGGTTGTGTCTTGGTAACATCTCACGACAGATGGTTTTTAGACCGCTTGGCAACGCATATCTTGGCTTATGAAGATGAAGGTCATGTTGAGTGGTTTGAGGGTAACTTTGAAGAATATGAAAAAGACAAGCGCCGTCGTTTGGGTGATGAAGCTTGCCGCCCACATCGCATAAGGTATAAAAAACTCGAAAGATAAATAAACCCCTCTTAAACGTTCTATTTAAGAGGGGGTTAGATTATATAAACTACCAATTATAGTTCAAGCCGATACCAAGTGTTGAAGCTTTATAGTCATCACCAAAGGTATGGTTAGCCCAGCCGTAAACTGACCAGTCATCACCTATACCATAGTTTCCGCCTACTTCAACACGGCCTAAAGTTTGGTCTTCTAAGGTGTCTATGTTGCCTAAACCTGT
>JAFTYO010000009.1 GCA_017464685.1 Alphaproteobacteria bacterium | reverse complement strand
AGCATCTCCACCATACTTCTTCCAAATTGTGCCACATCTAATCGGTGTTTTTTCGCTTGTGTACGCCTTTTGTACACGGCGCTCAAAAACTCCTTCTTATCTGCACCACACTTTGAAAGAACATAACGACCAAGTTCACAATTTTTTCTCATCAACTAACTCCTATAATATATTTTTAGATCATCATAAACCGTTTTTTTTTTTTGCAATTTATACGAGTCTTCTTTGTGGATAATTAGCTATTTATGATGTGTATCTTTCAATATCGTCGTTTCTGCGCCTGAGCTTTAGTTCTGGCGCAGAAATGACTGTGTTGGAGGCCACACCGCCACACCATTTTTGATTTAAATATCCACATAGACTCTTTTTACTTGCAAAAAAAAAACGGTTTATGATGCGTCTTGAAAGGTAAATTTTTGCACCTTTCAAATTAAGTTTAACTATTTTTATAAAGGATTTTTAAATTTTCTTTTAAGTGTTGCAATTCTCTTGACCGCAACAAATATTAACGCTGCCGGATATGATACCGGCTCTGTAAATGTTAATGCTAATATTGTTAATATTATAGAAGTCGATTCCGATCCTCTTAATTTTGGAAATATTTTTGTTACCGAAAACAATGAATCTGGAATTGTGTTTATATCATCTGCTACTGGAGAACCTACCGTAACCGGTGGAGTTAGAAAAGTTGCAAATGCATCTGCTGCCACATTTAATTTTAGCTCAGATGAAATGTTAAGTGCAACTCCTGATATACCAAGTGAAGTAACTCTTAACAACGGAGATAACTCTCTTTCAGTAACAGGAATTGGTGTAATAGGTTTGGTAGATGGTGGTGTTGCATTGGGTGGTACATTAAATATTCCGTCATCAGTTCCTGCCGGAGAATATACAGGAAATATAACTGTAACATTTATAAAATCAAATTAATAAAAATACATTAATTCATGTCTTTAAGCTTAAAGCCCTCAAGGTTACTTGAGAGCTTTTGCTTTAATAAAAATTTTTGGTTTCTTTAATTCTTTTTCCGGGGCGCAAATCTGACAGTTTGCCGTCTTTAAGTTCTAAGGCTCTATCCATTTTGCCGGCCAATTCCATATTATGGGTTACTATAAGCGCCGACAATCCGGTTTCTTTTACAATATCCAACAAAGCCATAAATACATTATCTGCCGTATTCGGGTCCAAATTGCCGGTAGGCTCATCAGCCAACAACAATTTTGGTGTGTTAGCCAAAGCTCTGGCTATGGCAACTCGTTGTTGTTCGCCACCCGAAAGTTCAGCCGGACGATGCAGCAAGCGCTCTTTTAAGCCAAGTCTTGATAATAGCCACTCTGATTTTTCTTTTGCCGATGATGTTTTGATACCTGATATCAATTGCGGAATCATCACATTTTCTAAGGCATTAAAATCAGACAGCAAATTATGATATTGATACACAAAACCCATATAATCTCGTCTTAGTGAGGTCCTTAAAGAATCGCCCGCTTTCGAACAATTCTGATTATCAACAAATATTTCACCGCTTGACGGTCTGTCCAACAAACCTGCAATTTGCAACAATGTAGATTTTCCCGCACCTGACGGTCCGACCAAGGCCACAATTTCATTTTGCGCAATTTTTAAATCCAACTCTTTGAGCACTTCCAGTTTTTGCCCACCCTGATAATAGTGCTTGCTGATTTGTCTTAACTCTAATGTATATGTTTTACTCATAACGCAAAGCCTCCACCGGATCATATTTTGCGGCTCTATATGCCGGATATATTGTTGCCATAAAAGAAAGCATCAACGAAACAAATCCGACAATTGCAACCTCATTGAAATCTATTTTTGCCGGTAACTTAGACAAGAAATATATCTCGGCCGAAAACAGTTCCCTGCCCGACAAACTTTCCAAAAACCGGCGAATACTCTCGATGTTTTCACAAAACAGTACTCCTATACCAACACCGATAAGTGTACCGACCACACCGATAAACGCACCGTCTATGAAAAATATGCGCATAATCATACCCTTGGTTGCTCCCATTGTACGCAAAACCGCAATGTCTCGACCTTTATCCTTTACCAGCATAATAAGACCCGTGATAATATTAAATGCCGCTACAATGATAATTAAGGTAAGTATCAAAAACATCACATTGCGCTCAACATCAATTGCATTAAAAAAGGCCGAATTTGTTTGTTTATAATCATAAACATAAGCATCAAGCCCCACACTTTGTTCAATTAGGCTTCTGATTGACTTTAAGTCTTGTTCATCTTCAAGTGTGACATCAATTTGACCTGCTGCCTGATGCAGTCCGAAATATATTTGAGCATCTTCCATCGGTATTAAAACATAATTTGCATCATACTCATACATTCCGACATCAAATGTGCCCAATACCTCATAAGATTTCATTCTGGGCACCGTACCAAAAGCCGTAACCTTTCCGTTTGGTGAAATAAGTGTAATTTCATCACCTTGTACAACCCCCAATCTGTCGGCAAGTCTGTTTCCTATAATTATTGTTCCGTCACTGAAATTTTCCAAATCAAGCTTAGATACACCCTCACGCAAAACATGTTTTTTTAATAAATCTTCTTTATGGATACCTCTGACCATAGCCCCGACTGCCGAATTTCCGGCAGAAATTAAAATTTGCTTTTCAATCATCGGTACAACCACTTTAACACCGCCGATTTTTTCAATGTCGGCAACCGCATTTTTATAATCGGTAAACGGAAATCCCGGAGTTGAAGCAATCATAATATGACCGTTAATACCCAAAATTCGTGACAACAACTCGCTTTTAAACCCATTCATCACCGACATAACAATAATCAATGTTGCAACACCTAAGGCAATTCCGGTAAAAGCAAACCCCGTAATTACCGATATAAATCCTTCTTTGCGTTTAGCTCTTAAATAGCGCCCTGCCATCAGTCTTTCAAATTTTGAAAATATCATACAATATATCTCCTTTATCAGCGCTTATTTAAACAAGTCTTTTATCTTATCCAAAAAGGTTTTAATTTCGGGCTGACAATCATCATCACCGGAGATTGCCCTAAATTCTTCCAAAAGCTCTTTTTGACGAGTGCTCAAATTTGTCGGTGTTACAACCTTTAGCAGCACAAACAAATCCCCCCTTCTGTCCGAATTTAAAATGCTCATACCCTCATTTTTAACCTTAAGCTTATCACCGGTTTGAGCCCCATTTGAAATTTTGACGTCAACCTTTTGCCCGTCAATACCCGGAATCTCGATCTTTCCGCCCAAGGCAGCACAGGCCATGGATACCGGAACAGATGTGTATAAATCTTTACCCGAACGCTCATAAAGTTTGTGCTCTTTTATATTTATAAAAATATACAAATCACCCTTAGGGCCACCGTTTTTACCGGCTTTTCCGGCACCTGTAATGCGCATTCTGGTATTATCTTCCACACCGGCCGGAATCTTGATTTTTAGGTCTTTTTCAACCCTGATATTTCCTTCGCCCTTACATTCCGTGCATTTATCTTTTACAACTCTGCCATGCCCTTTACATTTTGGACATATGGTTTCAAACACAAAAAATCCGCCTTGTTGAGTGCGCACTTTTCCGCTTCCGTGACACATATCGCAAACCGGCGGTTCTTTACCGTCTACCGTCCCATATCCTGAACATTTTTCGCAAATATCGGTTGTCTGAACTTTAATTTCTTTTTCAACACCGGTAAAAGCTTCTTCCAAAGAAATTTCAAGTCCATAACTTAAATCTTCGCCTCGTCTCGGGCCGTTTTTGGCATTTGAGCGCATACCACCGCCCATAAAATCATTAAAGACATTTGAAAACAAATCAGACAAATCTTCGGCATTAAACCCGAAACCGCCACCAAAGGGATTTCCGCCACCCATGCCGCCGTTTTGAAAAGCCTGATGCCCATATCTATCATAAGCAGCTCTTTTTTGGTCATCTTTTAACACTTCATAAGCTTCGTTTATTTCTTTAAATTTGAGCTCAGCCTCTTTGTCATCAGGGTTTCTGTCCGGATGATATTTCATCGCCAATTTTCTAAACGAACGCTTAATTTCATCGGCACTTGCGTTTTTATTAACTTCCAAAAGCTCGTAATAATCTTTTTCGCTCATCTTCAAACTACCCGATTATTTATTATTCAAATTTAACAACTTGGGACTTACCCACATTTTACCTTTTTGCAAAAACTCCGGCAATTCTTTTAATGATGATGCCCCTGCTGCTTTTGCGTGTCCTCCGCCACCGAATTTTTCGGCAATTTTTGACACATCAACATTATCTTTTGCGGTATAAAAAGACAGATTCCAACAGTTTTTCTTGTTCATAAAAAAGTTTATCATCACATCATAATCTTTTATGTTGTCAAGAGAATCATAAAATTCGGAATATCCTTGCGGAATATTGGCACAAATACAGGTATATCCCTCAAACTCGCTGACAAATGCTTCGGCTCTTACAAGGCGAAAATTACGGTTTCGGATATATGATAAAATTGCTTTTCCTTTTTCAACCATCGAAGGAATGTCCATGGTATCTTCTATAACTTCTTTCCACACTTTGTCTGTCGGTCTGTTTACACCGATTGCCTGCATTGCATATTCAAAAGCTCTCACTCTTTTATCTTTTAGTTCAAATATATCATTTAAGCCCAAAAGTTTAATTCCGAGCGGCAATTGTTTATTCGGATAAAAATATTCCCAAGTCAAAATCATGGCAGCAGTACCAACTCGCCTAATTCCCTTAATTGGTTCCAAATTTTGAGCTTTTAACATATTTTCATATTGCTCAATAACCGAAATATGATGATCAATCCAAACAAAATCTTTTTCTTGGCTTAACTTAAACATATAGTCAACCGGCAAAGATATGTCGCAAACCACAATTTTATCGTGCTTTTCAATTTCTTCATAATCAATTTCCATATCATGATTTAAGCCCATAAGTTCAATTTCGGGATATACGCTTTTTACAATGGCTGCGGAGCCTTTTCCGTCATGATCGGCAATATGATATATACAAAGCATTTTTCTTTCCTTTTCTCAAAATTTTATTACCATATTATCATAGGCAGGAAAAACATTTTCCGGTGTCAGATTGTTTACATTGTCATAATCGCACTCGGTAGCCATATGATTTAATATGCATTTACAAGGTTTAACCACATTAACATATTCCAACATTTTTTCAAGCCCCATATGATACGGTTTTTCCCATTTGGTTTCCAAAATTGTAAGTGGCATTACCATTAATTTAGGGTTTGTTTTAATTAAACGCAAGCTTTCATCACCAATTTGCAAGCAATCGGCAATATAAACCAACTCATCATTAAAGATATATCCGTTTGAATGCACCGGATGTCCAAACAAATCAATCGGCACAATTTTTACACCCTTAATATAAAAAGGATTGCCGTGCTCAACCGGATTTAATATTAAGCTTGGCTTAAAAAGCGGATTGTTCGGATGTTCCTTATCACATACCAGATACGAAAAACGAGTTTTTATGTCTTGTATGGTATCAATATTGGCATATAAATCAAGCGGCATTTTTGAAATTCGGTTTAAATCTCTTAAATCATCAATTCCGTGCAAATGGTCTGCATGTGCATGAGTGTATAACACCGCATCAACATATCTTATATCATTATCCATAAGTTGCCAATGTATGTCCGCTGAAGTATCAATCAAGAACTTAACTCCCGCAATTTCAACATAAGTTCCGGTTCTTCTTCGTCTGTTTTTCGGATTCTTCGGATTGCAAGAGCCCCAACCTGATGCGAGTGACGGCACCCCCGGAGCAGCTCCGCTTCCCAATATGATAAGTTTATTATCCATTTTGCTTATCCGTCCTTTTTGCCTTATCAAACAAATTGAAAAAATTTGTTGTAGTTATATCCGATATTTTTCTAAAATCAACACCTTTTATTTGAGCCAACACTTTAGCCGTATTTACCACATATGCAGGTTCGTTTATCTTGCCTCTGTACGGAACGGGAGCTAAATACGGCGTATCGGTTTCAACCAATAACCTCTCAAGCGGTATTTTGGCAAAGCTGTCTCTTATATCTTGCGCCGAATTAAAAGTTATAATCCCTGATGCTGATATATAAAAACCAATATCAAGCATGGTTTGTGCCAATTTCCAAGATGAAGAAAAGCAATGAACAACACCCTTAAACGGTTTTTGTTTATACATTGATGTTGCAATCTCAATCATATCATCATCAGAGTTTCGATTGTGTATAACAATCGGCAAAGAGCTCTCTTGCGCGGCTTTTATCATTTCTTTAAGCACTTTTATTTGCACATCTTTGGGCGAAAAATCGTAATAATAATCGAGTCCGCACTCACCAATGGCCACTACTTTTTCATTTTGCAGATTTTTCAATACATCTTGAGCAGTTATATCAGCATAATCTTTGGCATCATGCGGATGTACTCCGTTTACGGTGTATATACCTTCAAAATGGTTGCATATATCCAAATTTTCTTGTAACTCATCAAACTTACCGCCGGCATTTAGCATATACGCAACACCATTCTTATGAGCTTTTTCAACCGCATCTTCCAAATTTTGCAATGAATACAAATGGCAATGACTGTCAACCAACATATTATAACGCCTTACAAATTGTGTTAACAATGTTAATTATGGCTTGTTTTTTATCCATATTAAGGCTGATTGTCTGATGAAAAATGTTTCTAATTTTATCCCAAGCTTCACTTAATGTATCAATTTTATCACCACCTAAAAATATATCCGAAACAAAACCCTCAATCAACTCTTGGCACAAATTCCATATATTTTCATCTTTTGCTGCCATATTTGCCAACTCAAGCGCTTTGTGAACATCAAACTCTTTTCCGGCAAAAAACAAACTTTCCAATGTGTGATAAATTTCAAGTCCGTTACTGTCAGCATAATTTATGGCCTTACCGATACTTCCCAAACTTATTTTTGCCAACTCCTTAACTTGTGCCTCAGACAACTCCGGCCTGTATCTTCTTAATAATGATGACACCTCATTTATACTCAACGGCATCAAATTTATTTTTGCACATCTTGACTTAATGGTTGCAAGCAATTTGTTCGGATTATGTGAAATCAGCAACAACATACTTTTTAAGGGAGGTTCTTCCAACACTTTGAGCAAAGCATTGGCCGAATTGGTGTTCATCTCATCGGCACAATCAATAATCACCACACGCCAATTGCCGTCAAAAGATTTTTTGCTTAAAAACTCATTAATCATACGAACTTCATCAATCTTAATAACTGCAGATTTTTTTAAGTTTTTCAGTTCTTCATTATCTAACGGCTCACCATCTTTAATGGCTTTTATAACTTTTTTCTTATCGGTTTCGGTAAAATCTCTCTCGATAACCTTTAAATCGGGGTGCGAGTTAGATGCAACAAGCTTAAATACCTGATGATTCGGCGACACATTAATCGAATTATATTCATCTTTTTTGTTTATATTCGCCGCCAACAAAAAACGAGCAATTTTATAGGCAAAAGTAGCCTTACCAACTCCTTTGGGACCGCTTATCAGCCACGAATTATGCATTGTTCCCGACTTAAAAGCCGATAAAAACATATTTAAGGCTTCATCATGACCGATTAAATAATCATTTGATTGCGGTGATATATTTTCCATATTCTAAATCCCAAATTTGTCGCAAACAACCTTAACTATGTCTTGGTGCAAATCTTCAATGGTCTTATTTGCATCTAAAACAACGCATCTGTCCGGATTCTCTTTGGCAATTTCTAAAAATCCGTGTCGCAAATTTTGATGCCAGATTAATTCTCTGTTTTCGTTTCTGGTCTCTTTGTTTTCCATTGTTTCGGCCTTTTTGAACGAACGTGCCAAACCGATTGTAGGCTCAATATCCAAAACAATGGTTAAATCAGGCTTAAATTTACCGACTGCAAAAGCATATAACGCATCAATATCTTCTTTTGACAACCTTTTGTTATAGGCATAATATTGATATGCCATAGTTGAATCGGCAAACCTGTCACTTAAAACCCATTGTCCGTTTTCAAGTGCCGGCCAAACTTTTTTTACCATATGTATGCGTCTGTCAGCAAAAAACAACAAAGCCTCAGCCTGAGCATCAAGTTTGTTGACTTCACCTTCAATCAAAATGCGTCTGAGTTCCAAGCCAATTTGAGTACCACCCGGCTCTTTGGTTAAAACAATATCTTTTTGTTTGGTTTTAAGAAAATCTGCCAACAATTTTATTTGAGTTGATTTCCCAGTTCCTTCGCCGCCCTCAAATGTGATAAATTTGCCCAACATTATTTATTTCCCAGCAACAAATATTTTAAATTTGCCACAAATTTTTTAAACACACCAATTTGCTTAACATCAGCATTTGCCACCAACGGAAAATATTGTTTATCCCCTTCGGGTGATATTAATGTAATTTTACCTATTTTATCGCCTTTTTTAATCGGTGCTTTTATGGGCTCTTTATAGCTTACTTTAAGCTCATATTTGTTTTTCAGATTTCTTTTAATGGTTTGCAAAACATCATACGGAGTGACTAAATCAACATTATCTGTCATACCATACCACACTTTTGCGGTGCCGAATTTGTCGCCTTTTTTAAATATTTTATAATTATCAAACTCTCTAAAACCGTAATTGATAAGCTTTTCGGCTTCTTCTGAACGTTCTTTATTACTGTTCATACCACTCATTACACCAATCAGACGACGACCGTTTTTTGTTGCCGATGCCGCAAGGCAAAATCCGGCTTCATCGGTATGCCCCGTTTTTAAGCCGTCAGCCGACTCCATACTGTATAAAAGCGGATTTCGGTTTCCTTGTTTTATACCATTATGAGTAAATTCCTTTTGTGAAAACAAATGATAAAATTCTCCAAAATCTTCAATTAAAAATTTTGAAAGCTTAGCTAAATCCTCAGCAGACATTTTATGTTCAGGATGCGGCCAACCGGTAGAATTTGCAAACGAGCTGTTGTTAAGACCTATTTTTTCAGCCGTTTCATTCATCAAAACGGCAAAATCTTCTTCCGTACCTGCAATATTTTCGGCAATCGTAATACATGCATCATTACCCGATTGAATGATAATTCCCTTAATCAAATCTTCAACTCTGACTTTTTCACCGATTTTCAAAAACATTGTAGAACTACCGCTTGCTGCACCGCCTTTGCGCCAAGCATTTTCACTAACCTCAAATGTATCATCAAGTGAAAGGGATCCGTTTTTAATTTTATCAAAAACCACATAAAGCGTCATCAATTTGCTCATAGATGCCGGTGCCATTTTCTTATCGTGATCTTTGGTATAAATATACGCACCGGTTTCATAATCTACCAAAATGGCATTTTTGGCAGTTGTTTCAAACGAAAAAGCCTCAAACGAAACCAAAAGACCCAAAAATGTACCAGCAATTAACTTTTGTTTTCTAGTCATTTGCAAATCCTTTCTAATTTTTTACTATCCTTGCATCATAAATGCCGTAATCTCTAATTTTACCAAGCATAATATCAGCTTCTTCCTGATATGAAAAAGGACCGATTTTAACTCTGTAAAATGTACTGCCGTTCACATCAACCGGTGTAACCTCACCTTGCCCGAATTTAGACAACCTGTCATACAAATTTGTCGCTAAATGCTTTTGCGAAAAAGAGCCAGCTTGCACATAATATGTTGTATTTGTGCTATTTTCCTCTGATGTAGAAGTTTTCATAACCGGAATAGGTTCAATATCCGGAACTTTTTGCCCCAATAAAGCTGCTTTTAAGGCTTTGCTTTCTTCGGCTAAAATATCAACCCTAACTTTGGTAACTCCCTTAGTTTGATATCCGAGCAACTGAGCTCCTCTTCTGGAAATATCAATAATACGGTCTTTAGCATACGGACCTCTGTCATTAACTCTTAGCACAAGCGAACGACCATTTTCCAAGTTTGTAACTCTGACAATGGACGGCAACGGCAAAGTCCTGTGAGCAGCCGTTAATGTATTCATATCATAAATTTCACCATTGGCGGTTTTTTTGGCATGAAAATCTTTGCCGTACCAACTTGCCATACCCACTTCGGAATATGTATAATCTTCTTTTGGATAATACCACTTATCCAAAATTTCATAAGGTTGGCCTACCTTATAAACTCCGCCATAGTTTTTGATAGCCATTGCCTGTGCCTGAGGAGAAAGTCCGCTGAGTTCTGGTGTTCCTTTGCTTGCACATCCGCTCAAAAAAATAAGCATAAGCAAGCTCAAAATTTTAATTTTAGTCACTTTTATTTTCCCATTTCAAATTTAGTTATTTTCTACAAACTACACTGTTTTTTTAATTCAGTCCAGTATGTTTTTAAAGTTGTAAAGCCTATTTTTTAATTACTTTCATCGGTTGCACCGGAACTGCAAACCCTAGTTTCGGATTATATCGTTCAATTTTTAACAACAATTGATAATCCGGATATCCATCTTGTTGTAATTTTGCTTTTTTCTGCAACATTTTCACTGCATTTTTGGTTTTAGGCCCCAAAATTCCGTCAATTTTAAGATTTGTTCTTAATATTTTGTTGGCAAATTTTTGAACTTTTTTTACATCAGCATTGGTAAGCGCATATTTGTTACCTATATTTATCGGTTTACATTTATCCGAATTTTTAACATAATCGGCCAATTTTGACACTGCCAAAGCATAATTTTCCGACTTATTCCATATCATAATCCGCTTAAAATTGGGTAATATCATATAGGCCTTACCTTTTTTCCCGTCCGGAATAATAATCGATGCTTTAAGCTCTAAATTAAACTCACTTTTATCCAATCCCGCAGGTTTAATACCCAAATCAAACCATTGTTTAACATCTTTTACGATTTTATATCCGGTTAATGTATAATCAAAATTCCACGGCAAAACCACTTCCGTTCCCCAAGGTTCATCTTTTTTCCATCCCAACGAACTAAGATAATTTGATGCCGAAGCAATTGCATCATCAAACGAATCCCAAATATCAATTACACCATCATTGTCATAATCAACGGCATAAGCATTGTAAGTTGACGGCATAAACTGAAAATGTCCCATAGCTCCTGCCCATGAGCCCATGAGTTTTTCATTTTCAAGTTCAAATTTTTCCATAATTTTTAAGACATTATACAATTCGTTTTTAAAAAATTTTGACCGCCGATTTTTGTAACTCAAATTTGTTAAGCCGTCAATGAGATGATATTTTCCCTTATTTTGCCCGAAATTTGTTTCAATTGCCCAAAAAGCCGTCAGATAATTTAAAGGCACTTCATATTTATCTTCAACCTGTTGATATTTTTTTTGCAAATCTTTATAATGTTTGCGAGCAGTTTTTACCCTTTTTTCATTTACTAACCGATTGACATAATCAATCGATGTCAAAATAAACTCGGTCTGTGATTTATCTTTTTCAACCACTTCGGAATGTTTATGATAGTACAAATTGTCACCATAAGCTTTTTCGATGGTTTTTGGGCTGATTCCACGAGATATCATCTCATTTTTTAAGTTATTAAGCCATATTTTCCACTCATCAGGTATGTTTTGCTCTGCTTTCAACGGAGCAGAAAACAACAAAAGGCAACCCCAAAACAGTACTAACAATTTTTTACTTAATTGCATATTTTTCTCGCAAAAAAACTATTTCAACCACGTCAGGTTAATCCATTTTTTCTTACCTTGCAACCGAGAGTTTAGTTTATAAAGAATTTTTTTGTTATATTACATTTTATATGTTGACAAAAAGCATCACAAATGATAACTTAAATGCAAATTTGAATTATTTTATATATTAATATTATGACACTCGTACAATATTATCATGCCGAAGATGCGAACAAAAGTAACATCTATGCACCGGAAGAATTGGCAGGTTTGCGCGCTTCAATCAAAGAGTTTTTTGATGGTTTTGATGAGGCTGTCAAGCAAGATTGTGAAGCTGAGGGACGACCGCTTGCTTCTGCTTTTCTATTAAATGATGCCTACATCACAAAAGCATATCTTACCAAAAATCGTGATGCCTTGCTAGGTTTGGGACAATATCTTCTTGATTTCAGAGGTTTTAACGATGAAATCTTAAAAGAAGCAAACTTCAACTTTATAGGCCTTACGCATATAGTTTTCACTTACGAATATGCTTTTAATGAAGCACATTTCAGGCTTTTGGAACTTTCAGAAAGACGGCATTATGCAACTCTGTTGCCGTATAAGGACAATGTGGCTGAGTTCATACTTACCCACCTTGATGAGTTCAATGAAAACGAACTTAAAGTTATTTTCAACGAACTTAAAGAGATGAAAAAGAAAGTGGAGAAAAATGGTTTTAAGTTGGAAGATTACACAACACCGTATCTTCTCTATAAAGTCATCAATAGGAGGCTGTCCGTTTTTAATAAATGGTAATATCAAAAACACTCTCAATTTATAAATCGAGAGTGTTTTTTTTGATTATAAAACAATAAGCCTTATTTACAAACGAAAAAAAATAGCATAGTTTTGACCGATAGTTTATATTATACAGAAAGGAAAAATTATGTTACATCCATGGCACGACGTATCCAGAGGTGAAAATCCACCTAATATAATTAATGCAGTTATTGAAGTTCCAAAAGGCTCACAAACAAAGTATGAATTAGATAAACTAAGCGGATTGTTAAAGGTTGATCGTATATTATACAGTGCTGTTCACTATCCGGCAAATTATGGTTTTATTCCTCAAAGCTATTGTGAAGATAATGATCCTTTAGATATTTTAGTTTTATGTCAAGAGTCGGTTTTACCTCTTTCACTAATGCGTGTACGCCCTATTGGTGTCATGAAAATGATTGATCAAGGCGAAGCAGATGATAAAATTATAGCTGTTCATATTGATGATCCTGAATTTGCTTATTATAAATCAATTGATGAATTACCTCCACATAGCCTAAAAATATTAAGACGTTTTTTTGAAGACTACAAATTGCTTGAAAACAAAGAAGTAAAAATTGAACAATTTTTAGGTGTAAACGAGGCTTTAGCTGTCATAAATGATTCTTTCAAGTTATATGAGCAAAATAAAACATCTCTTATCGGATATAAAAAATAATTCAAAGAAATATTCTTCAGTAAACTGAGGAAGTTCAATTTGACCAAGCTCGTCAGTGTGGATACGATGCCTAACAATACCTTTGCATATAAATTGTTTTTTCTGTAAGATCCGTCCCCTCTTAAATGTTCTATTTAAGAGGGGGTTAGATTATATAAACTACCAATTATAGTTCAAGCCGATACCAAATGTTGAAGCTTTATAGTCATCACCAAAGGTATGGTTAGCCCAGCCGTAAACTGACCAGTCATCACCTATACCATAGTTTCCGCCTACTTCAACACGGCCTAAAGTTTGGTCTTCTAAGGTGTCTATGTTGCCTAAACCTGT